>JADGDF010000206.1 GCA_016745055.1 Thiotrichaceae bacterium
AACTAAGCTTTGCCCTTTGATTGAGGAACAAAAACAGGCTAACCGCCAACTGGATAAAATCCGTATTACTGTCGAACATGTAATACGAGCTCTTAAAATTTTCAAAATGCTTGCGCTTCGTTACCGAAATCGTCGTAAGCATTTTGCTCTACGGTTTAACCTTATTGCTGCTATATACAACACATTAATTATTTAATTCTTAACAACTTATTTTGCAAGAGGTCTATTAACGATTGCTAATATGGCATTGTCAAGTTAATCAAGGTTGACAAGCAATCCACGCCAAACTTTTGACATTATTATAACTTCTCACGCCCAAGTAATTATCCTTAGGCTCTCGCTCAATCGCATAGTAATTCGTTAGAATTTCCTTTTGAACTATCTGACAAGATGGTATATCAATCACACCAAACATGAGGTTTTCATGTCCACCAAAATGAACCAGCAACGTATCGTTATCACTTGGTAAGGTGGTCATCGCCTCAATTTCTTCTCCTAATGAGTTCAAATGGTTATCGCAAACTGTACTGATCTCACCGGATTGACTATAAGTCCATAATCTAACTCCTTTTGCCTTGATAGGCGTTTTTTGTCCATCACTTTTTTGGATTTCTTCCTCGTATAGGTTTTCTACTACATAAAGGGTTGTTCCAGCCTCATTCCAAGTAATATCTTTTATTTGAATTTCACCAGTATAGGTGAGCACTAATTCTATTGCTTTGATATCAGGTTCATTGTTGTCATCATTTTCGATTTTGAATAATCCCTCACCTTGTGCCCATCCCCACAACGTAGCATTAGGATGAAAAGAAATGCCCTTGATATTGTTAAAACCTGTTTTGCTAATTTTGTTAAGTTCGTTGACGGGCGGCTTTTTATTATGAACGAATTGGTAAAGATATCCTCTTTTGTTACCACTATTACCAGAAACCACATAAAGTTGATCGGTTAATGGATGGAAATCTAGGGCTTGGAAATTGGAACCTTCATAAATTTCTTCAATGAGCTGGATTTCTAAAGTTCTAGTATCAAGCGTAAAAAACTGGGAATCCTTGGTTGTTTGACCATATATGCCATATAAAAAACCATAGGAAAGAGGTGTTATAGTGTGAGCATTATCAGATTTTACCTTAAAACATGGTGGTGGAACTGCAGCCAAGGGATGTGCAAGTTGTTCTTTCCTTTCATTAACCCTGCCCCAACATGAAAGGGTATTATCCATTTTTATTCCACAAGCGTACATGCGACCAGAAATAACGTGAGAAAATGTTCCTTTTTGAAAACTAGGTTGAGTACAAATACAACCACTGAGAGCCCCACCATTTTTACAACTACACTGGCTATTTGGAGGGGATGGATAAATAAATCCCATCCAACCCCAGCAGGTAACGGCCTCATCAACTCCTATTGCGCAGGTATGCCACATGCCTGCATCTATTTGCCGAAAATATTTACGTTCTGATGAAGGAAATTTCTCAAAGTGAAAATCCCAGAAAGGATCACTTGGAGAGTAAGATTGTTCTTCAGAGTTATGTCCCCAACATCTAACTGTGTTATTAGTTTTAATGCCGCAAGTATGATAGCGTCCAGCACTAATTTGTAAAAAAGTTCCCTTTGGAGGTGTTGCTTGACCTTCATTCGTCCAATATTGGGGATATTCTTCCTTACTAGGAGCAAAAGTCGTTGGTGCGGTATTCCCCCCCCAACAGACGACTTTGTTATCAGTCTGAAGTCCACAACCATGTACATCACCCACAGTGATTTGGGAAAACTTACCAGCTGGTGGTGTAGCTTGACCATAGTCATAGAGCACAGAATTCTTCTTGCCAGTAGGTGGTGTGTCTTGTTCAGAGTAAGATTCTTCACCTTTGTTGCCCCAACAGACGACGGTATTGTCAATTTGAATGCCACAGGTATGAAACCGACCAGCACTCACTTGAAGAAAAATGCCACTAGGCGGAGTTGATTGCTCGTATTTATTATCACCCCAACAGATTACAGTATTGTCTGTTCGGACACCACAAGTGTGTTTCTTACCAGTACTAACTTGTAAGAAAGTCCCACTTGGAGGTGTAGATTTACCAAAATTATTATCACCCCAACATGTTATCGTGCTATTGGTGTCAATTCCGCATGTATGCCCCGAACCTGCATCTAAATGGAATGAAATCTCCTCTTTTGCTGAAAGCAAAGGAGATAGAATCAAAACACCAAATACTAATAGCATTCGTTCAGATAATCCAATGATGAGATTATTCATAAATAATTCTCCTAAATAAAATATTTCTAGTTATTACTGATTATAATTGGTTACTTCCGGAAAATATTTTTCCATCAGAGGCTTACAGTGAGTATTCGCTTTTTCTGCTAGAAAATCCTTGTCTATCTGTGAAAGGATATGAAACTTTTTGTTCCCCACATTTCCATGAACATTTTTGGGAAGACTGCCCGGCATAATTTCCAAAAAATTTTCAATCTTTTGTATACTTTGATTAATTTCTTGAGTTTTCACAACCAACAACCTATCCTCAGGGACTGTTGAAAGTATTTTGCTGTTATGTTCCATCCAATGGGAAAAATAACCATCTAATGTGTGCAAACCATTGTCGGCCAGAATTTGTTCTTCAGGAGCATGTTGAAATTTATCAGCACCAAAACGCCAGTTATCTAACTTTATCCAATGATTTTTTCTCCAATGCTTATCTCGTAATTCAGGACGCACAAGGTGGTGGTTAATGGACGAATCAAGCCATGAGTAACAATCTCGAATGGTCAAAATAAATTTCGCCTCACTAAATTCTTTCACCAGAATATCAATTAAGAAATAATTGAGGCAAGACGAGTCCATTTCTAAGCCTAATCGCCTATCTCGATGTTGAATATACTGGGTAAATTGGTTAATATCAATTTTGTGATGAAAAAGTGCCAGAATTTGGTTAATAATAAACCGACTTTCTACTTCATGATCGGATCGATATTGATCACTAAACATGATATGCAAACTAACAGTGCCAGTCTTTCCCATACCGACACAGTAAGATTTACACCGATAATGAGGTTTTGGAAAAAAACATGAGGGAAGACGTTGGTAGATAGGGGTTGCCCAATAACTAGCTTTTTTATTAACTCGTTTGACAAATTGTTTGATTTTCATAATCTGTTCTTCTATATACTCGGTGCGGGCATAAACTTAATTTTTTGTCACTTCGAGCGAAGCTAGATCAATCTGTTTTTTTAGGAGATTTTTCGCTTCGCTCGAAATGACAAAAGTTAAAGTTGCGATCTTGTTTAGTATACTTGCCCAAAAAAACTTTATCCGGTTAGAAAACCTCCAAGGTTTTAAAAACCTCGAAGATTTTACAAATAGTCTGTATATTATTTATGGTGAGGTACCTAAACGATAAAAGTGATCCATGAAAATTATATGGATGGACACCGCTTAAAATGCTCCCACTAATTTTCCAATCTCGTTGTAAATTTTGCCTTTTGGAACGGCAAGAATGTCAGAGCCATTCCATGTAGATGCGTTTGATTCTATCGGGACAACTCGCATTTTAAATTTTGATTTGGGTATATCGAAAAATTGGTAGCCTAGTTCTGAAAGCTTAATAACTACCGGTTGCTTACAAAATGGTATGTTGTAGTCATTAAGTTCAAAGAGGATCGAATCAGGGCGATGATTTTCAAAAAAATTTGATGCACCTTCAATCACTTCACTCTCATAACCTTCGACATCTATCTTCACCAATCTGATAGGCGGTAATTCTAAATGGGTCAAATATTCTGTGGCATTTTCCACCAAAACAGAAGTATTATTGCCTTTAGGATGATGAATTCTAGTTAAGGAAGCTTCGGCAAAACTTTTGCTAGGAATGAATAGTTCCTTGTATTCTTTCTTATTACCAAGTGCAATGTTGTGAACTTTCACATCTAAATAATTATTTTTTTCTAGTGACTGACGCATTATATCTGCTAAGAGAGGCTGTGGTTCAAAAGCATGAACTTGTCCCATATTTCCCACTATTTTTCTGGAAATAATGCTAATTAATCCAATATTAGCCCCAATATCAAGTACTGTATCTCCTTGCCTGATAATCTGCCGACAAAGCCAAGTAATTTTTTGATCAATATCACCAAAAAAATATAAGGAACGTCCACCCCATTGTTCAATGGGTACAAGTATCCATCTTTCATTACGCAAGCGAGTCCATATAAATCCAGAACAGTTACCCAAACTCCAACGAAATATTTTAGTGTTTGCTAATTTGTGGCAACCGCTATAAAGCGGATATAAACGACCAAGCGTGCTAAGAAATTTTGCTAAAGGTGACATAAATAAAAAACTCTCTCTTTTAATTTAGATTCTTTGCACTTAAAATAAATTCCCTTTGGATATCCGTAAAATCACTCACCCAAACTTGTTCCGGTGGCGTTTGAGTGATACGGTAAAGTTCAATACCATACTCAATCAACGCTTTAAATGGTTTTACCTCAAGTCCAATCAGTGCTTGAACCATTAGCTTTAACATCAAATTGACCAATTTTGTATCTAACAAATAAAAATTCATCAACACTCCATCTGATAAAAGATCAATACGTTCTAAATTGCTTTGTTGAAGGGCTTTGATGGCATTGATAATCGCCTCTTTTTGTCCAGACAGAAAATAGAAAAAAGGTATCATGGTAACCGCAAAGCAGGGTAACCTTTTTCCTGGTGTGTTTCTAAAATTCATATATTGGGTAATCATCTGTGAGGGATGGACGACTTCCTCAATGCTCATCGGCATCACAGTCCGTTGTTCAATAGGAGTATAATTAGCTTGAATATCTAAGTAGGTATCATAGTCCACTTTGCGTTTCTTAAAGATGGCAACCTTGTTATACCCCATAACTGGTGGAAAAGAACGAATCCAATTAACATCAGCGAAAGTTTCAAAGGTTGTGGCAAGATGGTCCTCAGTGACAAAACCGTTGGCTTTATACCACGTAATGCCCTGAATTTTAGCTCCCGATTCTAAGAAAGCCTGATAGCGTTTTTCAAAGGCCTTGCCCGATAATACCAATGCATCATAATCATGAATGAGGACGGTTTTGGTGCGAACATGATTAAGACAAATGCTCCATGATAACCATGAATAGATAAAAGAATCACTGATTTTGGCACTCAGTTTAGCCTGTTGGTGGTTGTAATAGAGAAAAGTTATGTTTAATTGCGAAAATTGATGGAGAATATCTTCTTCAAATCCATCAGGTAATGCGCCTTTTTCCGCATCAACAGTAATAAGAACTTCTTTAAGTGCTTTCCATTGGTTCTTATTGAGACAATCAAGGTTGGCTCCCAACACATAAGGCATTTTGGAACACATGGCAATAATGGCAGTACATCCAGATTCGAGGGGAGAAAGTGGTTTCCAAGAAAGTAGTTTGGATATTCGATACCTTTTAATATCTTTGTAGAGTTTAGCAACTAAAAAATGTCGGAGCGTTTTGTATTTTTCCATTGAATTCTCATTCCTAGTAGATTTTTTCTTATCAGTACATTTTTTAATAATATATTTAAATTATAGCGTTTTCTACTTCATTATGAATAATTTAAATTCTATTAACTGTACTTTACTCAATACAGGAATTATTATAAATAATAATATATATTAATTAATGCGTTTGCACGAATGCTTGAAATTATGCATGTAAATTATAACCAATTCGTGCAAAACACCGCTTAGGAATAGAAATTAAATAACATCCATCAGACCTGGCAGGTTTTCAAAACCTGCCAGGTCTTGTTTCTGATTTTATTTAGTTTCCGTTCCTTAGAACCTGTTTAAAGTTTTTTTAGAATGATAGCCAAAAAAGCTAGTATAACGAACTGTAGACTAGAATTGAGGTTTCTTTCGCAGTTTTTCCAAAGTCTTCGACACTTATCTAACCAAGCAAAAGACCTTTCAACAATCCATCGC
>JADGDF010000037.1 GCA_016745055.1 Thiotrichaceae bacterium
TTCCGCCATCAATTTGATTCACTTATCGAAACAATAGATTTTATTTTTTCAAAACAAAGTTATTTTTAAGGGTATGAATGAATAGGAATATTACTATAAAGTTTGTACTCCTTCAAGTTTAACTTAATGGCAGTGCCCATTGAGGTATGCGCTTGAGTGGCCCAGATGGAACGCAGTGGAATTTGGATGCCGAACCCCATATGCCGCTAACGCTGTATATGGGCTACGTTATTAGTTATTTTCGTACCAATAAAACTCGTTGCTAAAATAGACCACTAGCGAAATAACGAGTTAAAAAGTCTAAATAATTAATATATTAGACTTCTTGCGAAATAAGTTAATGAAAAAGTTAAGTAACTAATTTGTTGTATATAGCAGCAATAAAGTTAAATAGAAGAGCAAAACGTTTTTGGCGGTTGCGATAACGAAAAAGAGAGAAGCTTAAATATTTTAAGCGCTCGTATAATGTGTTCAACAACAATAAAGACTTTGGCAAATTGGCGGCGGTTAGCCTCATTTTGCTTCTTTGAGCCTTCGTTTAACACCCTTTTTCTTTTTTCAATCTCTTATTTCAAAAGTGGTTTATTTTCTAATGCGGAGGTTTTTTTTATGTTTTGTGGGGGATTATTTGCTTAGTTTAATCTGCGTGAGCTAAACTTTTTAGGGGATTTAGAGGGAGCATTGAGTTGTTTCCCAGCCGCATGAAACGTTTGAAAAACTTTTTGCAAAGTTTCTTCCGTACGGCTTAGTAAAAACTCCAAGAAAGTTTGTGCCACTAAAGACATTTTTTTCTCTTTTAAATTAACCACATACCAATGACGCAATAAAGGAAAACCTTCCACATCTAAAAGGGATAATGTACCTGTTGCTAATTCTAAGGCTAACGTATGTTTGGAAAGAACTGACAAGCCTAACCCTGCATTGACACCTTGTTTAATGGCTTCACTGCTGCCCAATTCCATACCAGTTTTTAATTCCAAATGATTTTCTTTAAAGCACCGTTCCATAGCCAAACGCGTTCCTGAACCAACTTCTCTTACTAAAAATAACTCTTGTGAAAGTTCAGATAGAGGAATTTTTTTTTGGCCTACCAACTTATGTTGGGGTGGTGCAATGACAACTAAGGGATTTTCTAAAAAAGGATGCGCTTGTACATTCAATTTTTCTGGTACTTGTCCCATAATCACTAAATCGTCTTCATTGTTTGCTAGACGTTTTAATACATTAGTACGATTAGTAACATCTAAACGAATATTAACTTCAGGATAAGTACGTCGAAATGTGCTAATAAGGTGCGGAATGAAATAAGTTGCTGTGGTCACGACAGACAATTTCAATTGGCCTTTAATTGTTCCTTGCAATTCATTGAGTGTCATTTCTAAACGTTCAATGATAGAAAACATATCTTGGCAAGTTCGATACATTTCTCTGCCAGCATCTGTCAGAAAAATTCGCTTACCTATTTGTTCAAACAAAGGCATGCCTGCATGTTCTTCCAATTGTTTAATTTGAATTGAAACTGCAGGCTGAGTTAAGCACAGTTGGGCAGCAGCCCGAGTAAAACTTAGCTGTTCTGCCACTGCTTTAAATAATGTTAACTGCCGCAAAGTCATGTTCATAGCAACTTAATATCCGAAATGGTTATTCTTTTTTACCCACATTAGAAGCAACTTCAACCCCTTTTTCTGCCCAAGTGGTTAGAGCATCCTTGGTATCCGTTAAAACTTCAATAGTTTGTCGTGCATTATCAATCAGTTTTTCGTTAAACTCAGTAACAAGTTGAGTTTGAGTGGCCATAACATCTTGCATATTTTTAGCATCGCCAAACATTTCCAACTGTTTTGCACCGCCTTCCATGTATAGATTTACCATATCCATTTGACGTTGTGTCAAACGAGTCATAGCACCTGCATTAATTTCACCCAGTTCTTTAAAGGCATTCATGGTTGCCTTATTCATTTCAGCCCATTGTTTGGTAAAATCTTCATTCATGATTTTTACTCCTGGTCATTGTTAGTTGATAAAGTCCCTTTTCTTTATTAAGTATATTGTGATTACATTTGTATTGCAATGCACAAATTACATTTTACATGGTGGACAATATTACAAATCCAAGTTTCACAAAGATATTTTGTAAAAGTTTATTTTTTTCATCCTCAAATTTCAGGATAGACAGAAATGAGTCAGATTATACCTATCTCAGTGAAAATTGAATTTTTCTAAGGTATATCAAGATTCAGTGAATGCCGTGAAATCTCACGAAATTTCAGATAAAACTTCTAAAGTAGTCAATGAAATAATCGACAATTGCTTGCCGAAACAAGCAACTACCGACTTAAGTATAATAAAACTAATTTAACTTGAAATATACATCAATTAAGATAATCTTTTGCAGAAGCGACTGAACTACTTCTGCCAGTAACAAAAGGTAATTTGACAGAATGTGAGCCAGGTTGGCTATTACGACCTGAACGTCTATTAACCCATTTCCACTGAATTCGATTAGGTTCTGTTGGCGGTGTTGCAGTTGGTAAGACTTTATTAATAAAGTCTGCCCAAATCTGCATAGCACCTGTACCACCGCTTAATCCCATTGACTGATTATCGTCTCGACCAACCCAAGTCACAATGGATAATTCAGTTCCAAATCCTGCAAACCAACTATCTCGCAAATCATTGGTTGTGCCTGTTTTACCCGCTAATGCCATTTTTTTTGGCAAAGTTTTAGCAATTTTTTTACCTGTACCATGACGCACGACTTCCTGCATTGCATAATTCAAGGCATAAACTGGCGCTGGATCGAATTGCTGTTCCACAGAAACACCATAGCGCTGCAATGGTTGCCCTTTATGATTTAACACTTCACGAATTGATCGTAATGGCATAAAAAATCCGCCACTGGCAATTGTTTGGTACATTTGTGCGACTTCCAAAGGACTCATGGCAGTACTACCTAGTAACGTCGAAGGATACATTTTAAATTCACGTCGAATTCCCATACGATACAAGGTTTGGCGAACTTTTTTAAGTCCTAATTTCATGCCCAAATGCACAGTAGCTAAATTATAGGACATAGATAATGCCTTATAAAGTGGAACATTACCATGATTTTGGTGGTCGTAGTTTTGAGGTCGCCATACTTCACCTGTACGTTCATCAATCCATTCATATGGTTCATCTTTAATCAATGTTCGTAAGGAATAACGCTGATTATTTTCCAATGCCGCTAAATAAATCGCTGGTTTGACTAGAGAGCCAATTTGCCGTATGGCATTCAACGGACGATTAAAACCAGCATAGGAAGGCCGTTTGCCATTAACTACAGCCAACACTTCCCCCGTTTCACTGCCTGTGATGACCATTGCGCCTTCTAACTTTTTGGCCTTGCGATGTTTTTTCTCTAATCGTTTGAGACCTTTAACCATAATGTTTTCAGCTTGAGCTTGAATAGATAAATCTAGGGTCGTGAAAATCTGTAATCCTTCACTTCTCAAGTCTTCTTCCCGATAATCTTCATGTAATTGATTACGCACAACATCAATAAATGAAGGATGAGAAAATACACTTCCTTTAATTTTAGGCATCACACCTAATGGTTGTTGTTTTGCGTAAGCTGCTTCATTTTCAGAAATAACATTTTGGTCTGCCATTACTTTCAGAACTAAATTGCGCAGTTCCAACGCACGTTCTGGGTGTTTACGTGGATTATAAAGCGATGCTGCCCGGACTAATCCTATCAGTAAGGCAAGTTCATGTAATTTCAGTTCTTCTGGCGGACGATCAAAATAAAACCGTGAACCCATACCAAGCCCATGAATTGAACGATTACCATCTTGGCCTAAATGTATTTCATTGATATAAGCTTCTAAAATTTGATCTTTTTCATAGTGCCATTCCAATAATACAGCCATCAAGGCTTCACGAATTTTACGTTTTAACGAACGCTCTGGTGTCAAGTAAAAGTTTTTGACTAATTGCTGCGTGAGCGTACTGCCTCCTTCAACCATTTCTCCTTCGCGCAAATTTTTAAAAATAGCCCGAGCTAAACCACGTAGGCTAATACCATAATGATCGTAAAAGTTACGGTCTTCAACAGCTAGCAAGCCTTTAACAAATAAATCTGGTATATCATCAATTTGCACCAAAAGCCGATCTTCGTTGTGTGCAGGATAAATTTTACCAATCAATTTTGGTTCTAAACGAACAAGCGCCAATCGACGGTGTGTACGCACTTCTTTGATGCTCGCAACACGATGGTTCTGTAAGTCAACTTGTAGCATACGAGAAGGTTCTTCTCCATCCCAAAATTTGAATGAACGTGTTACGATAAAAAAGCGATTGCCTCTTTTTTTATACTGGGCAGAACCTGTAATATCGCTGACCTTTTTATAGCCAATGTCACGTAGCTCCCTGCTTAATTTGGTGACAGATAATGTTTTACCCGTATATAATTCTAAAGGGCGAGCATAAACACGCGCAGGCAAAGCCCAACGTTTACCTTCAAAAAATTCCCTGACTTGAATGTCGACTTTACCAACATACATGACGACTGGTATCAAAATTAAAATAAATAATAACCAACGCCATTTAAAATGAAACGCAGGGCGCAATGACCGAGTTGGACGTTTTCTTCTTGGATTCGATGTACGTGGGACATAAGGCCGAGCGCGACTAGTCGTTCTTCGGCGAGGTAGGCTTTTCCTTGTACTATTCATTTAGCACTTCCAGTAATAAATCTTTAAATATAATATGTTACGATTGAAACTTATGTCAAGACTTAAAGTATGCATCCTTGTCTATTGATAATACTTCTAAATTTTATTCTTAAGGATAGCATAACCCATATGATAAGCAAGTAAAAAATAAACTACGCTACTATTTGAGAATTTGTGCCAAGAACAAAATTAGCTTTCAAAATAAGGCAATTAAAGTTAAATGGAACACTATATTTTTGGAATAGATGGCAATTTATTGAGTGAAATTTTGTTGACTTATACCAATATAAATAATAAACCTGGCAGGTTTTGAAAACCTGCCAGGTTTTTGTGAAAAACGGTACTTCCCTGTACAAGGTGGTTATCCTAAATTTAACTATCCCAACCACTGCCGCGCATTATAAAACAGTTGCATCCAAGGGCTTTCTTGATGTGACCAATTTTTAGGTAACCAAGAAAATTGCTGATTCAAAAATACCCGTTCAGGGTGAGGCATCATGATAGTAAAACGTCCATCTGGTGTAGTAAATCCTGTCATACCCGCAGGAGAACCATTAGGGTTCGTTGGATACTTTTCTGTGGTTTTGCCATAATTATCGACATAACGCAAGGCAATTAATCCCTGTTGTTCCACCGCTTGTTGATTGGATGCATGAGCAAAAGTTACTCGACCTTCTCCATGCGCGACTGTCAGAGGTAAACGACTGCCAGCCATATTTTTCAGAAAAAGCGAAGGTGAATCCAATATTTCTGTCATGACCAGTCGGGCTTCAAATTGTTCTGACTGATTAGTCACAAACTGCGGCCAATGTTCAGCGCCAGGAATTAACTCATGCAACTGTGCCATCATTTGGCAACCATTACATACACCCAAAGCAAATGTCTCTTTTCTATTAAAAAAAGCTGAAAATTCATCAAATGCTTTTGAATTATACAAAATGGATTTTGCCCAACCACTACCTGCACCTAACACATCACCGTAGGAAAACCCACCACAAGCGACAAATCCTTGGAAATCGCGCAAACTGGTTTGTCCCGTTAAAATATCCGTCATGTGAACATCTATACAGTCAAAACCTGCTTTATCAAAAGCGGCTGCCATTTCAATCTGACCATTCACACCCTGTTCACGCAAAATTGCAAATTTAGGCCGGTTTTTATGAATAACGGGTGCTTGCAGTTCAAAATTGCAATGTACGTGCAACCCAGGGTCTTTCACATCCAACATTCGATCAAAGTTTTGCTGAGCGCACTCAGGATTATCACGCAATGTTTGCATGTGATAAGAGGTTTCACTCCAAGCACGTTGCAATTCATGCCGTGGTAGATTAATTAGTAACTGTGCTTGTTGATAAATATTAATCGTGTCACTGTCATTGACCGTGGCAATTTCATAGACGGGAATTTCGGATAATTGCGTCCGTACATCATTTACGTCAGTTTTAGCGACTTCAATGACAGCACCCAACTCTTCGTTAAAGAGTACTGACCACAAAGGTTGATTTTCAGGACAATGAATATCTAAGCCGCAATGGCTGGCAAATGCCATTTCACAAAGCGTAACAAATAACCCACCATCAGAACGATCATGATAAGCTAGAATTTTGCCTTGTTGATTCAATTTTTGAATATTATTGAAGAAAAATATCAGTTTTTGAGGATCATCCACGTCAGGTACTTCACTGCTGAATTGGTCATGCACTTGCTCTAAGATTGAACCACCCAAACGGTTTTTGCCTAAATCTAAGTACAATAATGCTGAATTTTTTCCCTGTAATTGTGGCGTTAAGCTACATTGAATATCGCTTACTCTGGCAAAAGCAGAAATAATCAGCGATAACGGTGCAGTCACTGCTTTATCTTCCCACTGGGTATGCATGGACAAAGAATCTTTGCCAACAGGAATCGCAATGCCTAACTGTGGGCAAAGTTCCAAACCCACTGCTTTGATCGTTTCAAACAAAGCTGCATCTTCGCCAGGTTGGCCGCATGCAGCCATCCAATTTGCAGATAAAACAATATCACTGAGTTGCTCAATATTGGCTGCCGCAATATTAGTAATGGCTTCCCCAATCGCCATACGTCCTGCGGCAGGTGGATTAACAACGGCTAAAGGTGTTCTTTCACCCATAGACATGGCTTCACCCGTTTGTCCCGTAAAACTACTGGCAGTCACAGAGCAGTCGGCGACAGGTACTTGCCACGGCCCCACCATTTGATCTCGGACGACGAAACCTGTGATGCTGCGATCACCAATGGTAATTAAAAAACTTTTATCTGCGACGCTGGGATGTCTCAACACTTTGAATATCGCAGATTTCAAATCAAGCTGATCCAGAAAATTGTTTTTTTCCAGTGAAATCTGTTGAGTTTCCACCTGACGCAACATTTTTGGTGGTTTTCCTAGCAAAACACTTAATGGCATATCAATCACAGCGTTGGCTTGCTGCCAAAGTTGTAATTGTTGGTCAACCGTGGCTTCACCGACAATGGCGTAAGGACAACGCTCTCTTTTGCACATGTGTTGAAACTGAGCCAAATTTTCTTTGGCAATGGCGAGTACATAACGTTCTTGTGCTTCATTACACCATAATTCCATTGGCGATAAACTGGGATCAGCCGTCGGTACTTGTTGTAAATCAAATTTAGCACCACGTCCACTATCATTAACTAATTCTGGTAAGGCATTGGACAAACCTCCCGCACCCACATCGTGAATGGATAAAATGGGATTGTGTTCGCCCAAACGCCAACAAGCATCAATCACTTCCTGACAACGACGCTGCATTTCAGGATTGCCACGCTGTACCGAAGCAAAATCCAAATCTTCACTGCTTTGACCTGCCGACATTGAAGAAGCGGCTCCTCCTCCCAATCCAATGAGCATGGCCGGGCCACCAAGTACAATTAAAGCACTGCCAGCGGGTATGTCCAATTTATCCACATGGTCAGGAGACATATTGCCCACACCACCCGCAATCATAATGGGTTTGTGATAACCTCGTCTCCGACCTGCGATCGTTTGTTCAAATACCCGAAAATAGCCACACAGTGCGGGTCGGCCAAATTCATTGTTAAAACGACTGGCACCAATCGGGCCTTCTAACATAATTTGTAAAGCCGTGGCCATGCGCTGCGGAGTACCATAAGGCACTTCCCAAGGTTGCGTAAATTCAGGAATATTGAGATTAGAGACTGAAAATCCGGTTAAACCAGCCTTGGGTTTAGAACCACGACCTGTCGCACCTTCATCTCGAATTTCACCACCTGAACCCGTAGCAGCGCCAGGGAAAGGAGAAATTGCTGTGGGATGATTATGCGTTTCCACCTTCATTAAAATCGCCGTTTTTTCGGGACGATAACTATAACGATGAGTTTGCGGATCAGCGATAAACCGTGGATTGTCAAAGCCGTTGATCACGGCTGAATTGTCGTGGTAAGCTGAAATCACCTGGCCAGGATGTTGTTGATGGGTGTATCGAATCATTTGAAACAAGGATGTTTCCTGTGCTTGACCATCAATCATCCAATCAGCATTAAAAATTTTGTGGCGGCAATGTTCCGAGTTGGCTTGCGCAAACATCATCAGCTCGGCATCAGTGGGATTTCGCTGTAAAGTAGTAAAATTTTCAACCAAATAATCAATTTCATCAGGCGACAAGGCTAATCCCTGAGTTTGATTGGCGTATACCAATGCTTGTTTACCTTGGGTAAGAATGTCCACTTGATTCAATGGACGTACCGACTGATGAGTAAATAAACTTTCTACTTGATCAATGGTTGTAAATACGCTTTCTGTCATGCGGTCATGTAAAAGCGGTAAAATTTGTGCCAGGTTATTTGCTATAGCCTCTCCCTCAAATTGCCATAAAATACCCCGTTCCAAGCGTGCAACTGAGGTTAACCCACAAATATTGACAATATCTGTCGCTTTCGTTGACCACGGTGTAATAGTGCCAGGGCGTGGTGCGACAATCAATTGAGGTAAAACATTATCCAATAAACTCAAATCGTTAGTTGCGTCAGACAATAGGGCTAACAATGTTTGTTCAACATCAAAAGCCAAAGCATCTGCTTCGATAAAGTAGAGATAATAGGCGCGTAAGTTGGTTAACTTGGGGAAATTTGATTGAATTTGCGCCAGTAATTTTGTTTGTCTAAATTTGGAAAGTGCGGGACTGCCAATGTAAACATGCATACGAAAACCTAAATGAAGATGTAGTTAATAGAGTGTCTGTCAAGAGTGTAAACGAAAGCGCAAAATATCTGCAATGATTATGATAACGAAGGACTAATATCTTAAATATTTTATAGAACCCATTTGAAATCTCAAGAGGGATGAGCTAGGAGACGCTTCAACATAAGGCGAATAAAGCAAAGTTTGAGTTTCTGGTTAGCATTTTTTAAGGTTCTTTCAAAATTTTTTACCAAAATTTTACATCTCTCAACCCAGGCATTAGAACATTCAACCACCCATCGTGCTTTGATAGGGACAAAACCTTTCTTTCCAAGAGCCTCTTTTTGTTTTCTAGACATTTTTGGAGACAGTTCAAATTGAATCTTAGTCATGATTTCCCAATAGATTTTTTCTAAATCTTTTTGATTTTTTCTAAACCTTTTTGAAGTGACTTAGGATTATAGCTCTAATAAGATTGTAATTTTAGGTATATTCAAAGGCTTATCTTTGAAATAAGAAATATTTTTACTTAACTTTTCAATCAGTCCTTTGTCATCAGAAACATTTGCCTGCGTACAGTGAACAAAAAAAGAAAACCTAAGCTATCTACAGCCAGATGTCGTTTAATACCATTAGTGGCTTTATAAAAACAAAAGCCTTTGCTATCAACACGGGCATTACAAGTATTTTTAACAGCTTGGGAATCAATCATGATTAGCCTTGTCCATCTTCTTTTTTTTAATGTGTTCACGCACATCGCCATGTAAGTGTTGCATAAGTTTGTCGAACACGCCATTTTCCTTCCATTGTCGATAATGCCAATAGACTGTTGAATAAGGAGGAAAATCTTTTGGTAAATCTACCCAGTTACAACCATTTTTAAGATGGTATAACATAGCATCGACCCATTCCCTGTGTGTCCATTTTAATGGTTTAGTTTGTTTTTTCTTGGGTAATTTCTCAAGAAAAATAGGTGCAAATGTTGACCATTCTTTGTCTGTTAAACTGCTCCTATACTGCCTACTTGTAGGGGATTGTTCTGGAATATACATCCCTCAGAACTTTAACATAATAGATATCAAATGGGTTCTATAGGTAACTATTTAGTTTGCTGTTTCACTTTTTTCCAACATGTTTGATATATGCTCTCCAATACAATTCAAAGGAAGAATTTCAATTGCTGCCCCCAATTCTTTGGCTGCTTTTGGCATGCCGTAAACGATACTAGAAGCTTCATCTTGGGCAATGGTGTGCCAGCCAGTTTGTCGCAATGAAGATAATCCTTCTGCGCCATCTTTACCCATGCCTGTTAATAGTAATGCAATAGAAGGGGATGTCCAATGTTTAGCAACACTTTTAAAAAAAACATCCACAGAAGGGCGATAAGGAATATAAACAGGGTCTGGTGTGTAAGCAAATTTTGTACTACGAGTGAGTACTAAATGATCATTAGTACTCGCCACGTAAATATTACCTGCTTTAGGTGAATCACCTGCAATAGCTAATTTTACATCCATTGGTGATTGTGCATCCAACCATCGGGCCAAACTGATGGAAAATTCAGCATCTACGTGCTGAATAATCACGACACTGGCTTTTAAGGCTGGTGATAAACAGGCCAATATTTTGGCCAAAGCTTTGGGGCCTCCCGTAGAGCTACCGATTACCACTAATTTGGGTAACAGAGGATTAGGTTTATATTGTGGAAAATTTTGTAAGCTTGTTTTCAATTTATTTAAACTAAATGTTTCTTTGGGTTTTTTAGGTGAGGTTGGTAATCCACGCCATTTTGCTAATGTACGTAGTTTTTTAAGGAAAATTTCTCGGTTTTGTTGTCCAACAATAGTTGAAGAAGCAAAGCTGGGTGCATCCACTGCATCAAGTGCGCCATAGCCCATCGCTTGAAAAACGTTAGCACCATGTTCTTTAACGGTCGTAGGCGCGATAATTAAAATAGCACAGGGCGCATGACGCATAATCTGTTGAGTGGCTTCAACACCATCCATCACAGGCATAACTAAATCAATAATGGCTAAATCTGGCATTCTAATAATGCATTGTTGCAAAGCTTCTACACCATTGTTTGCTGTCCAAATAATTTCGTAGTGAGTGTAATTTTGGATAATTTGGCAAATTTCATTCATTGATTGCGCATTGGCAATGCCAATTTTCATGCAACGGCTTCTCCAATCAAATCGCTCACCGCTTCAATAAATGAATCGTCTTCAAAGCTGCTTTTCGTCAGATAAAAATTAGCCCCTGCTTCTAATCCCATCAATCGGTGTTCCTGACTATCTTTGTAAGAAATGACAATGAGTGGTAGTTGTTTCAGGTTTTCGTGTTGTTTAATATGTTGAATTAGTTCAACGCCATTCATACGTGGCATGTCAATATCTGTGATGACAAGATCAAATTTGCCGCTACGTAAGGCATTCCAACCATCCATACCATCAACAGCCACTTCTGCTTCATAGCCATGGTTTTCTAATAATTTTCGTTCCATTTCTCGTACAGTAATTGAATCGTCTACCACCAACACTCTTTTATGCGCTTGTTGT
Source organism: Thiotrichaceae bacterium (assembly GCA_016745055.1). GTDB lineage: Bacteria > Pseudomonadota > Gammaproteobacteria > Beggiatoales > Beggiatoaceae > JADGDF01. The sequence goes on from JADGDF010000037.1 coordinate 11,451, forward strand.
ACAATGGACTCTGGTACCTTATTTAAGCGTTGTCCTGATAATAAATTGTCGATAGAACGGACTAAGTCTTCTACATCAAAAATGATAATGGGTGAACCATCTAGCATCACAGCAGTAGCACTAATGTTCGGTACTTTGCCTAAACGCTGATCCAGTGGTCGAACGACTAAATCGCTTTCGCCTAAAAATTTATCAACCACCAAACCGTAGAAATTTAAACGATCACTGACAACCACAACAGCCAGCTCATCCTGGAATTTTTTTGGGACTTCAATGTCCAGTACATTATGAATTTCAACTAATGCAATATTTGTTTCACCAAAACGAAAATATTGTCTATCTTCAATGGTATCAATATCTGCCCCTGAAATTTGCAAGCACCGATCGATTTTTGTTAGTGGAAATGCGTAGGATTCTTCTGCAATTTCTACTAAAAAAGTACGAATAACAGATAAGGTTAAGGGTAATTCTAAGTGAAAACTGAGTCCTTTGCCTGGCTGTGACACAGCTCGCACAATTCCCCCTATATCATGTACCATCGTGTGTACCACGTCTAATCCGACGCCACGTCCTGATATTTCAGTCACTGCTTGAGCCGTTGAAAAACCGGGTAAAAATAGAAATTCCATCAATTCAGCTTCAGATAGCTGCGCAATCATTTCTTCACTGGCCAAATTTTTTTGCAATATTTTTTGCCGCAATAGGGCCAAGTCCATGCCACGTCCATCATCAGAAACTGTTATCATGAGCATCCCAGAACGGTGGCCAACGTCTAAACGCAATAAACCTGTTTCTGGTTTACCAACCATCTGCCGTTCTTCTGGCATTTCAATGCCGTGATCTAAGGCATTGCGAAGTAAATGATTAAGGGGTGCCTCTAGTTTTTCTTGAACATCTTGATCCACATCAGTTGACTGACCAATGATTTCAAATTTTACCTTTTTGCCTAAAGTTTTAGCTAAATCTCTCACCATGCGTGGGTAACCCTGAATACCATCAGAAAAAGGTCGCATTCTAACGCCAATCACTTCATGGTATAAGCGATCAGAATGGGTAGCGGCATTGCCAATAAATACTTCCAATTCATTAAGTCTATCAATGAAAAATAGACTATTTTTCTTGGTATACTTTCTGGCCTTTTTGATTAGCTCAATTGCTTCAACTTGGTCGGTCGTGTTGTGAGTTAATAATTCTTGGGTTTTTTCTAAAAGATGCGCCAATTTACTTTGGGCATGTTTCATTTCTAGCAATGACTGAGCAAAAGGCGGTAACCACCGAGTGCCAACGACGACTTCTCCTGCCAACCCCATCAATTTTTCAATTTTAGTGGCAGTTACTCGTACCATCCGATCTTTATCTATTGTGCGATTGTTATGCATCTGTTGTAAAGAGGGCTTTGGCTGGTTAATTTTTTCAGCAATGGGTGGGGAGGTTATTGTTGGTGTGGATTGAGAAATATCGATATTGTTGCCTTGCAATAACTGATTCAAAGCAGAAATTAAATGGTTAACATTTTCCTCTAATTGGTTCAATGTCCCCTGTACTGAGGCTTGACTAATATCACCTAGCATATCAACGCTTTTGAGCAGTACATCTATTTGTGCAGATTCAAAATGAATTTTTTCTTGTTGGGCGGCTACAAAACAGTCTTCCATTATATGTGCTAAATTAATGGCAGGCGTTAAGTTTACAACTCTACCAGCGCCCTTAATGGAATGAGCAGCACGCATCAACGCTTCAAGTTTATCAGTGGCCGTTCCATCTTCCTCTAAAGCTAATAAACCTTCATTTAAAATGCAAATATTAGTTTCTAACTCTGTTTGAAATAATCCAAATAATGAGTCATCTGTATGAGCAATTGAATTAGTCTGAGTTTGCGCTGATTTGGAAAAAGACTTTACTGTTAATGTTGACAAATTTAAATCTGATTCAATTTGTTGGGTTAACTGTTGAAATTCAGCTTGCTTTTGTTCCAACCAATGAATTAATTTCTCGCTAGGCGTATTAGCAAGTTGAGTTAGTAAATCAATAGCTTGGTTAAGGAATTGGCTAAATTGAGCGGTTAAAGATAAATTATCTGATTCCAAATGTTTTATGTAAGTTTTTAATGCTTGGGTTAAGTTGGCTACCATACTCAATTCGACAATGCAGGCTCCTCCCCAAATGGCATGTAAACTTTGTAAAATAGGTTCTAACTGCTGCTCTGGTTCAGAGGAAGTTTCTAAAATTTGTAAGCCTTTTTCAATGATTTGTGCATACATGGATACTTCAGAACGGAATAAATCTAATAAGGCAAAATCAGATTCATGAGGTTCATCCACAGCCATCATTGCATGCTCCGATTTAACCGATATAAAACTAATTCGGAATCCAAAAAAGCAACGTATTCCTCTTTCCAGTTAAATAATCCTTTAGTAAAAGCAGCATTTGATTTTGAGACTGTAACAGGCGCATTTTTTAAGGTACTGGGGTGCATACGATAAATACCACGAATTTCATCGACGGGAAAGACCCATTGTTCATCTTGATGATCAATGACAATCATCCGTTGTTGAGATTTATCATAACTTGAAACTGGCTGTGCGGCAACTTCCAACAATACTTGTAACGACACACAGAGCTGAATTTCACCATGCACATTGACCAAGCCGATGAGGATAGGATTTTTACGGTGTGGAATACTATGCATAGGCTGTATTGCAATAATTTCAGCCAATATTCGAGTAGGTAAGGCAAATAGTTCTTTAGCAATGCGGAAAATAATGACAGAAATGGTGCCCAACTTTTCTTGTTCTTTTTGGGTGGCCATGACCTTCGTCCACTCTTGCCTATAATTTTCAGGCATTGGACGTTCAAGCAAATCTCTACCTGCTTGCATAAAGATTTCACAATTACGACAATGAACAACACTTTTTAACTTTTCACACCGTTGACTTGCTGGAGACCATACACCGTTTGTTTTCCAACAATCAACAGGTTGAATATCTAATATCTCTGTTGTCATTGTGTTCGTGCTCGAATACGTTGTAAACGCCGTCTGAGATAAGCCACTTGTTTTTGATCACGCTGTTTTTCAAACAATCTGATTAAATAAATAAGTGCTTCCACATGCTCAGGTTCTAAATAAACCGTTTTATTAAAATATAAGATTGCTTGTTTATCTTCACCCAATGCTTGGTAAATAATCCCCATTAGAAAGTAGGCTTGGCTGTGATCCATATGAATATCTAAATGGGCTTCACAAGTTGTCAAGGCTTCTTGCAAACAACCTTGATCAGCTAATTTTTGGGCTGTCGTCAGTAAATTTTCTGGATGTTCAATGTTTGGTTTTGTTGAGTTGGCAGAACTTACTAATATAGGTTGAGTTACTTTTAATCGCTTTGCGGGTGGCAATTTTCTGGGAGATACTGTTCCAGAAACAGGTTGTACTATTCTACTTTGAGGTTTGACTGTTTCTTTTAGTTTACGACAAGCAAATACTCCAGGATGACGGACTTGTTCAAAACCATTTTCACAAAAAACAGGCCGCTCTGCATGTCCAACAAATAATATACCACCAGGTTTAAGCAAACGTTCCAAATGTTTCAAGCCGTGCATTTTGGCAGCGTCATCCCAATATATCAATAAATTGCGACAAAAAATAACATCATAAGGATTATTATGCCTCAAAAAGTTGTCATCACGTAAATTTCCTTGAAAAAAACGGACTTTATTTCTGATTTTAGCACTAATTTGATATTGATTTTCTATTTCAGAAAAATAACGGGTTCGAAAAAATAAGCTTTCTTTACTTCGAAAAGAAGTTAATGTGTAACGACCTAATTTAGCCCTTTGTAATACACTTTCACTAATGTCTATAGCATCAACATGAAAACGGTGTTCGAAAAATCCGGCATCAAGTAAAGTCATGGCAATAGAATAAGGTTCTTCCCCCGTTGAACAGGGAATGCTTAAGATGCGTAAAATTGCGTGAGAATTAATAGATTGCCATTGAGAAACAATATTTTTACCTAAAAATGAAAAGGATTCATGGTTACGGAAAAACCAAGTTTCAGGCACAACAATAGTCTCAACTAACGTTTGCCACTCTTGGATTGATGTCGTTAAATGCACATAATAAGTTTGTTCATTTTCTATCTGACAAGCGCGCATTCGTTGACGAATGACCTTAAGTAAGTTTTCTGGACCTATTGCTGCCGCAGAAATACCTATTTTTCTTTCAAGTAATGCTTCAATCGCAGAGTGAGTCATCGGGAAGATGATAAAATTCAAACGGCTGTTGAAAGTCAAAACTACGTGATAGCACATTCAAATCAATGCATTGAATCATTTTTTCCCCTTCCATCACAAAACCACTAAAATAAGGAGTTTCTTGAAAATTCACACTGGGTAAAATGAAAGCTTCTTTGCTTTTTTTAGTGGCTTCAGTGACTCTTTCAGCAATAAAGCCAAACATATCTGGGAGATTATCACGGTTGATATAATCAATTAAGATAATGCGCGTGCTTAATCGCATTTCACAAGCTGACTCTTGAATCAATTGTCGCAAATCAATCACTGGCACAACTGCCCCTCGGTAATTGAAAAAGCCAGCAAAAAAATCTGGACTATGGGGCACCTTTTTTAGCGTTACCATTGGCGAGATTTCTCTGATTTTTTCACATTCCACCATGTACTTATCATCACCAAGAAAAAAAACAAGTACTAGCATTAAAACAAACCAATTGGTTGGATATTTTTTATATTGTAGCGCAAATATGATTCAGTGAGGGAAATTAGAAAATTCCAGAAACAAAACGAAGCCAAAGAGAATTGGTATATGATATATTTTGTACAATGCTTTAGAAAATGCGACACACATTTTAGCAAGTTTTGAAAACTTGCCAAATCTGATTTACTAAAAAAGTTGGATAGTGAAGCCTTGCTTTCTTATTATGATACTAATGTCGAAAATGGCGTATACCCGTGAAGACCATTGCAATACCATGCTCATCGGCGGCTGTGATGACTTCTTCATCTCTCATAGAACCACCTGGTTCAATAACGGCACTAATACCAACGTCAGCGGCAGCATCAATGCCATCGCGAAATGGGAAAAAGGCATCTGATGCCATGACTGAACCTTTAACCTGAAGGTTTTCGTCTCCCGCTTTTATTGCTGCAATTTTTGCACTGTAGACTCGACTCATTTGCCCCGCACCAATACCAATGGTCATACCCTCTTTACAATAAACAATGGCGTTGGATTTCACAAATTTTGCCACTTTCCAGGCAAATAATAAATCGGTGAGTTCTTGCGCAGTTGGCTGTCGTTGAGTCACAACTTTCAAATCATTTTCTGTGACTTGCCCTAAATCCTTGTCTTGTACTAATAATCCTCCTGTCACTCGTTTAAAATCCAGACCAGGATTATTTTCATTATTCCATTGACCACAAGTCAATACGCGCACATTTTTCTTGGTCGCTAAAATAGGCTTGGCTGCTTCTGCAACCTCAGGTGCAATAATGACTTCAACAAATTGTCGATCAATAATAGCTTTAGCCGTTTGTTCGTCCAATATTTGGTTAAACGCGATAATGCCCCCAAAAGCAGAAGTTGGATCGGTTTTAAAAGCTTTGTCATAAGCGGCTAAAATAGTCTGATCGACTGCAACACCACAAGGATTAGCATGTTTGACAATCACACAAGCTGGTGCAGTAAATGATTTAACACATTCTAAAGCTGCATCGGTGTCTGCCACGTTATTATAGGAAAGTTCTTTGCCCTGAATTTGTTTAGCCGTTGCAATACAAGGGGTTTTTATATTATGTTCAATATAGAAAGCGGCTTTTTGATGCGGATTTTCCCCATAACGCATGGCCTGCACTTTCTGGATTTGGAAGGAAAATACGGGTGGAAAGTCTTTGTCTTCTTCTGTTTGCAATTTACCTAAATAGTTGGCAATGGTGCCATCATAGTTTGCCGTATGTGCAAATACTTTACTGGCTAGTTTAAAACGTGTTGCTTGAGTGACTTCCCCTTGATTGACAGTCATTTCTTGTAATATCAAGTCATAGTCACTGGCATCAACTACAACGGTAACAGCGGCGTGGTTTTTAGCCGCTGAACGCAACATTGCTGGCCCGCCAATATCTATATTTTCAATGGCAGTCGCTAAATCACAGTCAGGCTTGGCAATCGTTTGTTCAAAGGGATATAAATTGACAACGACTAAATCAATAGGTTCGATTTGATGATTTTTCATGATTTCATCATCTGTTCCGCGTCGACCTAATAATCCGCCATGAATTTTGGGGTGAAGAGTTTTAACGCGCCCAGCCATCATTTCAGGAAATCCTGTATAATCAGAGACTTCAATGACAGGAACTTGGTTATCAGCCAGTAATTTGGCAGTGCCTCCTGTCGAAAGAAGGGTAATACCTTGCTGATGTAAAGCCTGCGCAAAGGGAATAATACCGGTTTTATCAGAGACGCTAATCAGTGCACGTTGAATGCGGGCCATGTTTCCTTTCCTATTGTTTTTCAACTACCCATAAGGCAAATTGTTTATTTTGATATATCGTTCTTTCCAACGTTTTAAAGCCAACTGTGTCTAAAAGCCAATCAATATCTTCTGTGGTGTAACGGTTATGTTCGGTAAAATGGTGAAATACGTCATGTAACTGAGTGTGCGTTATTTCATCCGAAAATATATCAGCTTGGTTATACATACGTGCACTATCAGAGAGATAATCTTTGAGAGGCACTCTTACCCAATCAATAATTAAACAGCGTCCACCTGATTTTAAACATCGATAAACTGATTGTAATGCGCGTGTTGGGTAAATTAACTCATGCACGCTGTGAATAAATGTCATAGCATCTTGAGAGTTATCTTCAATGGATAAATCACTTTGATGTAAATCATGGATGACAACTTCACTTTCAGCATGATCAAGCGCTTTAAGCATATAGGGTGCATATTCAACCCCCGTCAGCATAGCAGTGGGATAACGTCGTCTTAGCCTTTTTATCAAAGCCCCCGGCCCACAGCCTAAATCTGCAATTTTGGGATGTTTTCCCAACACAGGTTCAATCCACTTTTCCCATAGTGACCAAAAATTGTCGTCAAAACGATTATCTGCAGTATCTTGCATTAGTTTTGCAAATTCATCACCATTACGATGATGTTTCACAAGTAAACTTAAAATATCAGTCATAAGTATGTCCTGAATCAGTTGTGAACATTGCTTCTTATCTTAACACCACCGTGTAAAATACTTAAAAATATTAGATTATACTAATATAAATTTAAAAGTAGAATTGTTGAACAGAAATGTGGATTCAAATAAATTGCTTTTGAGGGCACAATCAATTTAGGATACGAGTATATTTGTTTGGCAAACATGACTACGCTGGTACGTAGTCATGAAAAACATTATACTCAAAAAATATCAACTTGGTTTAGTAGAAGTGCAAAACTTGTTTTGCAACCTAAATTTGGCACGTCTTCAAAAACTAATTTGTCTTGAGTATACTTATTATTTCCAAATACAGATTAAGGGACTGTAAAATTTAAGGATTGATTGTTATATCAATTGTTTGGCTATTCACAATAACTTTGCCAGTCTCAAGTAATTTATATCCAAATGAGACAAATAAAACACCTGGTGCAACAAAATTACCAGAATACATTTGTACTGGCATTTCATCACCCAAAGTCACATTTTCAATAAATCCAATTAAATTATTTGTATTTTCATCCCATTGAGGAATGCCAAAGCTACTATTTAGCATGTAGTAAACATTTTGAGTGTCAGTTGTTGGCTTATAAGCTGCGTACACAATAATATGTGCAGCTTTACCGACATCTTCAGCAACAGGCTTAATATTACCTAGTATATCGACTGGTTCAGACAAATTTTGCTCAACTGCTTGTTGATAGTCACTGCCATTTACCGAGATACCCCCTCTAAATTCCGAGCTATTACTTTCTGGCTGTTGATTAGGAACAAGTGTTTGGCCATTGCCAAGATCAGGTAATTGATTGCTTGGAATGACAGGCTGAGGTGGTGCTGTATTGTCAGTTGCAGGCTCTATTGTGATTGGCTCAGGTTCACTAGCAGCAATAGTTAATTTACGGACTCGGTGATTTTCTGTATCTGCAATATATAAATAGTTAGCATCATCAACGGCTAGTCCACTGGGATAAGCTAATCTTGCTTGTAGTGCATCTCCGCCATCTCCTTTAAATCCTTGAATACCTGTGTCGCCCGCAATTGTTTTCAGTTCACTATTTTCTAATAACCGAATACGATGATTATAAGTATCTGCAATATAAATTGCATTGTTAGGTGAAACAGTCACATTAACAGGCGAATATAACAATTGAGTATCTCCATTACCTGCTATGGTGGAAATAAACCCTTGACTTACCATGCGAAGGCGATTGTTATTAGTATCAGCAATATACAAATTGCCCAAACTATCGACAGCTACATCATTGGGGAAGTTCAACTGTGCACGTACAGCAAACCAACCATCGCCACCATAAGTGCCTCCATAAATAGGGCCTACAATAGATTCACCAGTTTTTTTGGTTTGACCATCTCCTGCTACTGTGCTAATAATGCCAGTTGTTTCAATTTTACGAATACGATGATTACCACTGTCCGCAATATATACATTACCTGCATCATCAACAGCTAAACCCTTCGGTGTATCCAATTGTGCGCTGGTAGAAAAATCACCATCTCCACTAAAGCCAGCTAAGCCATTACCTGCAATGGTTGTGATGAATCCAGTCACATCAATTCTGCGTACTTTGTGATTAAGGTGTTCTGAAAAGTAAACATTACCTGCATTATCAACAGTTAAGCCATAGGCGCTAACCAGTTGTGCTTCTCCTGCAAGACCACCATCACCCGTAGAATTTTCTGAACCATCTCCTGCGACCGTTGTGATGTTACCGTTACTGTCTATTTTGCGAATTCGCCGATTATCTCGGTCCGCAATATAAATATTGCCTTGATTATCAATGGCAATCCCTGTGGGTCTGGTTAGACTGGCGGCAGTTGCTGGACCGCCATCACCGCTATAGCCACGTTCACTACCTGCAATGGTATCAATAGTGTAGCCTGCATAAGCAGCAGGAAAATACCCCAACAATAAAATGAGAATAAAAGAAACTCTATACATTAGTTTTTCCTCTAGGCTAAAATAAAAAATCCCCTAAGCTTATAAGGCGAGAGCTTAGGGGATTATCTCTAACTTACTATATAACTTAATAGTAAGTATGACACATTAAAAACGTTTTTGACTTTCTTTACATTAAGGAGTTTCTTCGCCCATTGTGTCTGCGCATTGACGTGGTTTTAATTCGCCTTCAAACGCTACACCATCATTAATACATTCAATGAAAACATGTGCTGTAAATTCACCAATCATATCTTCAGTGCGTTGAAATTTGAAGCCAAAGGTATATTTACCTGCACTGCCAGGTACATTAGTTTCAAAATCTAATCCCATTTCTTCCAATGCATCTGCATCTAACATTTCAAATCCAGCATCTTCGACTTCTGTACCAGATTCAATTACCATTGGAACATCATGAGTCGTTTGGCTGAAATAAGTAGTATTTATTGGTAAATTACCTAAGTTAGCTACTACATCGTGTCCTGCAAGGTATCTTCCATAACGTTGCAAATGAGGCCAGCCATAATTTTGCGAAGTGACATCAATTGTATTAACATCATTATAAAGGCCAACAGAGGGTACACCTGCTTGGTTAGCTGCAAAGTGAATGGCATACTTGTTGCCACCAAAGTTAAAAATAACATCGCCCCAGCCAATATGTCCATCATCTGCTCTTTTATCAAAAATCCCTTCTATTGGCATGTTAGCATTAAGAGCAACGTAAACAGTATCACGATCTTGTTTCACAGCCATGCCAAAGATTTCAAAATCAGTATTTCCAATAACGATACCATCTTCATTGGCTTCTGGATCAACCCATTGATGCTCACCTTCAGCAGGCTTAGGTTTTTTTCTCGTACTCGCTTGAGTACTGTCATTAAATGCATCAGCCACATATTGCCATTTACCTGGCATTTCAATACAATCAGGGCAAGACCAAGCAATCCCTTCCAGATCACTAAAAGGTCGTGTGTTTACAGTCTCATCTCTACTAACAAAAGTACCAGTTTGATTTACGAGGCTACCATTTTCATCAGGTACTATAACTAGTTCTTGAAAGGTCATTGTTAAGTCACCATGTTGACCTAACAATATGCTACCATTCTCAAGAGGAGGATGATCTTCACCCTCAGGAACCACTTCATCTCTAGTAGCAGGAATCATTTCCATGGCTTCATATTGTCCAGCTAAGCTTGCCACTAACCAAAAAGAACTAGAAGTAGGATCATAACCATAGATATCTGTTTTTGCTGGAGAACAAACTAACCCCGTGTCACCTGAAGGAGAACATGTCAGAGTAGCATATAAAACTTCCCCATTGTTACTCCAAGTTAAATCTTCAATACCGCCAGGACCGCTATCACCTATTTTTTTAGGCGCATTTGGATTACAAGTACCAAATAAGGAGCGAAATTTTATCTGTCCTTTAACTATGCCTTGGTTATTTTCTAGATTAAATGGAATATCTGCCATTGAGAAGAGTCCACAATCTTCAGCCCATCCCCAAAGGGAGTTTTCCGTAAATTTGAAAGACAATGCTGAAACTTCTAAACCACATGCTAGCGTTTCACCTGGGCCAGGATCTAAATCAACACAAATTTGACCAAGATCAGTAATATTTCCAACATTGTGATCAATAAAATACAAATGTCCAGGGTCATAAGGAGCAGCCGTATTATCACCTGATGCACCATACAGCTTTAAACCATCTACAGTCTTACTATAAGTAAAATCAATAGCTTCAATATCAGCGCCTGCATATTCAGGTCCAATAGGGGAAAGCTTGTAGTTTTGATAAGGGTCAGAAGCGACGACTTGTGAAATATTTTCACCCTTATCATTAATTGCAAAAATCAAACATTCGTCAGCTGCATAAGCAGGTGTGCCAACACTTAATACAGTCGCACTCGAAAGCGCAACCACAATTAGGTGTCTTAAAACTTTACGTTGTGCGTTCATTTTACTCTACCTTTTGGTAAACTAATTCATCTTTAAAGAAAAGTTATTGGGTTACAATACATTATCTCTAATTAAAAAAAATTATACCTTAATTTCTAAAAATTAAAAAACCCCTATTACACATTATCTAATTAATATTTTAGAAAACCAATAATTTTTTCTGCTACTCTATTTTAGAAGATAATTCATTACAATGCATGTAACAAGTAATTTAAGTTTTCCTAAATGCCTTTATTAAAAACTCTGTAAGCTCAATAATAGCCGGACTTTTTAACAATTTTCCTAGTCTACGTGTCTTATGTGATAAAAAATGGCTGATTGGTTGAAAATTTGTTCCTTGCGTCCACATATAAATCTTTAATCGTTTTAATAACCACCCTTCTTGGGCAAATAGGACAAGGATAACTTGTTTACCTTGTTTTTCTAACAATTTGGCAACTTCATAAGTACTTGCATTTTGCTGTAATCCACAAATATGATAGGTATTTTCAAGTTGTACTGCTATTAAATTTGAGACTAAATCATTAAGTTGTTTATGTATTAAATTTTTTTTAACCTTTAAGAAGTAAAAAGGTTGTTGATACTTTCCAAAACAACTTGCCAGTTCATAAAGCTTTTCTACTTGATCACCTACCCAAAAAATGGGTGGGTGATGGCCTTCTATTTGCAATGGTACGATGTTGGCAGGGTAACTTTTAACCACTTGTTGTTGACTAATAGTATAAGCAACAAGTTGGTTTTTGTTTTCAGCTATATTTTTCAAAGCAACAATACTTTGTTCAACTTGTGGACATTGTTGGATACAGGTCTGAATCTCATCAAGTTCAATGCGAAATCCTCGTATTTTCACCTGTTGGTCGATGCGTCCTAAATACTCTAGTTGACCGTCAAAACCATATCGAACTTCATCTCCTGTTGTGTAAATTATCCCTTTTTCATTTGTGGATAGATAGTCAGTTTCCGATAATCGGTCGTTGTTAGCTGATGATTGGCTAATAAATTTTCCTTTGGTCAAATTTGTATTATTTAAATAGCCTCGAGCTAAACGTTCTCCACCAATACAAAGTTCCCCTGCTACTCCAATAGGGTTCAGTTGGCGATATTGATTAAGCACATAAGTTACTGTGCCAGGCAACGGTTTGCCAATTGCCATATTTTGAGCTTTGGACAATTCGCTTGTCGTTGCCACTACCGTGGCTTCTGTTGGACCGTAAGTATTGACTAATCGCACCTTAGTTTTAATATGTTTTTGCCAGCGAATAAGTTGCTCCATATTCGCGGCTTCCCCTCCAATAATTACTAATCGCACAGTGTTAGGAAAGTGATATTTTTCTAACACTGTTGTGAGTTCATGCCAGTAAGTGGTTGGTAAGTCGAGTACAGTAATTTTCCAACATTGGCATAAGTCTAAAAATCCTGACAAACTATCTATCATAGTAGATGTTCGCAAAACTAAAAGTGCACCACTCAGCAAAGTTGGATAAATTTCTTCTACTGAGGCATCAAAAATTAAGTTAGCAAATTGCAGCACTTTGTCTGAAGCTTCAATTTGGTAATGTTGGATTGCAATTTGGGCAAAATTGCTGAGAGCATGGTGTTCAATCATTACGCCTTTTGGCAATCCTGTTGTGCCAGAAGTATAGATTACATAGGCAAGATGATTTAATTGAGTAAAATTTTTGGGATTACTGACATCAAAGCTTGTTTCTTGGCCAAGAATCTGACTTTCCTCATTTAAAATAAGGGTTTGTAACGTTTTAGGAAAATGGGCAGCAATTTTTTTTGTGCTCACCAATAAACTAATATTAGCATCATCAATCATCCAAACTAGGCGTTCTTCAGGGTAAGTGGAATCCATAGGCACATAAGCAGCCCCCGCTTTCAAAATACCCCACAGCGCAATAATCATATTAATACTACGTTCAAAACTTAATCCGACACAAACATTTGGTTTAATGCCCAAATGACGTAAATAATGTGCAAGGTTATTGGCTTGTGCATTTAATTGTACATAGGTAATTTCTTGTTTATCAAAAATAACTGCTATTTTTTCAGGTGTTTTTTCAACCTGAGCTTCAAATAATTGTTGTGCCGTTTGTTGCTGAAATTGTGCAGCAGGTGGTTGCCAAGTAGTTAGTAATAATTCCTTTTCCTGAGAAGTTAACATGGGATATTCAGTAAAAGGTCGATCTAACCCATATTTCAACATGCTTTCAAGCAGATTTACCAAGTGTTTTCCGATTAATTCAATGGTTCGATGACTGTAATGCGCTAAATCAAAGCGCAAATTAATACGCAAAGATTGATCTAAAAAACCAGCAATAGTCAGCGGAATGCCTCCTTGATCAAAAACTTCTACTGTCCGTCTTAGCCATTGACCCCTCAAAGATCGCAAATATGCATTGCGTTCATAATTTTCAAAAATGACCATCGTATCAAACAAAGGCATATTTGCTGAAAACCCGCACCAATTTTGAATGTCCAATAAAGCAGTATGTTCATAAGGACGCATATCAATCCATTGTTGCCGTAATGTTTGCAATGAACTTAGCAAACTAACCTGTGGCGACAATTTAACTCGTACGGGTAATGTATTGATAAATACGCCTGCAATTTCTTTTGCTTGCTCAACATGAGAATAACGTCCAGCTCGAGTTGCACCAAAAACCAAGTCGTCAACACCAGAATAGCGGCTTAACAAAATAGCCCATGCTCCTTGCAGTAAGTTATTGAACGTTAAATCATGTTGCTTTGTCAGTTGTACTAGGCTTTCTGTTAAATTTGGTGATAAACGCAGAGTTTGAGCTGCATCACCCATTTCCTGATTTTTGGGCAATAACAGACTTACAGGTGTATCAAAGCCTGTTAACAAAGTTTTCCAAAAATGTTGATGTGCTGCCCCGTGCTCTAATTGTTGTAATTGCACCCAATCAATAAAAGCTTGGTAATTAGGAACAATAGCGCCTTGAATTACCTGTCCTTGACATAAAGCTTCATAACAAGCAAATACTTCAACCAACAATTTTGTACGTGAACGCCCATCAAGCAAGGCATGGTGAAATGTCCATACACAACGATAATCACTTTTGCCACACTGAAAAATGGCTAATCGCATCAAAGGGACCACACTTAAATCAATTCCCTGTTGACGATCCTGTTGTAAATATGTCTTAAACTTTGATATTTGTATGTCTGAACTGAACTTGGACCAATTTGCTTGAAATATGGGTAATATCACTTCCCGAAAAACAATTTGTCTCATGTGATATACGCCATTCCAGCGAAAACTAGTACGCAAGGTTTCATATTTTTCAATAAGTTGAATCCATGCCTGTTCAAATATAAAAATATCTAAATTTTCTTCAAGCCCTATGACAACTTGCTCAACATAAGTCCCAGGTGTTTGTAAACTATGCACCAACATCCCCTGCTGTAATGGAGACAAAGGGTAAATAGCTTGTATTTTGTCCTCATCAGTTAACATGGGCAATGTTGCTAATGTCTGTTGGGGATTAGCAAGCACATGAGTCAACAGATTCAAAAAGTGTTTGACCATATGGGTCATTGTGTCCACTGTAAACAAATCAGTGTTATATTCAAACCATCCTGCTAATTGTTTATTTTTTTCATATAATTCCAATACTAAATCTAATTTGGCGGTTTTAGGATCAACAAATACAGGGGCAGATAGTAAATCATGCAATGCCAAATCAGGGAAATCAAAATTCTGCAGAATAAAAAAAGTTTGAAAAATTGCTGTATGACTTAAATCTGGCTTAGTTTGTAATTTTTCAACTAAAACATGAAAAGGTAAAGTTTGATGTTCAAAAGCTGTGAGTGTTACTTGCTTTACCTGCTGTAAAAAATCTAAAAAGGTCAATTTACCCATTGGCCGTGAACGTAATGCAAGGCTATTCATGAACAAACCCATGGCTTGTTCCCAGGCTGCTTTTTCTCTTCCCGCGACAGAAGTGCCAACCGTTAAATCCACTTGGCCAGTGTATCGATAAAGCAAGGTTTTAAACATGGTTAACACAGTTATAAATAAGGTAACGCCTTGCTGTTGGCTAAAATTTCGCAATTGTTTAGTTAAAGCAGAAGGAATATCGATCCGTTGTCTGGCTCCATGATAAGTTTGCACCTCGGCACGAGAATAATCTGGTAAAACTTCGACAACAGAGACTTGATCCAATTGTTTTTGCCAGTAAACCAATTGTCTTTGAAAATCCTCTGTTTGCAACCACTGCTGTTGCCAATGGCAAAAATCTCTATATTGATAGCCAAGCTCAGGTAAATTATGTGACTGTTTAGTCAGAAATGCGTTATAAATTGTGTTTAATTCTTTAAAAAATAACCCAATTGACCAACCATCCATAATTAAGTGATGAAAAACAAATAAAAGTATTTGGTTCTCTTTATCAATGTTTAATAAATGAACTCTGAACAATAGACCTTTTGTCAAATTAAAAGGTGTTTTTGCAACTTGAGAAAGTAAACTTTGAATCGTGACTTCACAAAGATTATTATGTTTTTTACCTACTTTGATTAAATGAAGCTTAAATTTTTTAATTGTTGTAATATATTGTTGGGGTTCATCTTGTTTGTTGAACTGGAAAACTGTTCGTAAGCAGGTATGACGTTGCACAATGATTGTCAGTGCTTTTTCCAATAATTTTTTATTTAACTGTCCTGTTAACTGAAAAGCAATAGGAATATGATAAGTTGGTGTTTTTGGATGTAACTGCTCAAATAACCACCAACTTTTTTGATGTAAGGATAAGGGGAAAGTTAAAATTTCACCTGCTTTAATCGATATTTCATCAAATGTTGTTTTTTGTTGAACTAAATGTTCCCCAAGACTAGCAATTGTTGGAAATTTAAAAAAATCGCTTAGGGGTAAATTGATATAAAAACTTTCTCGAATATGCGCTGCTAATTGAGTGGCTAATAAGGAATGACCGCCAAGCATGAAAAAATTATCGTAAATACCTATATTTTCAATGCCGAGCAGTTTTTGCCATAATTGTGCCAAAGTTTTTTCAATTTCAGTTTGTGGTTCTACAAATTCAGCAATAATGCCCATTCTTCTACTGTCAGGCATAGGTAAATTTTTTCGATCAATTTTACCGTTAGGCGTTAAAGGTAGGCAGTCTAATAAAACAAACGCATTGGGTATCATATGTTCAGGTAAATGCATTTGTAAAAAGTGTCTAACATCATCCACTAAACGGTCGGGATAATGCCATTGAATTGAAGAAAAAGTAGAATTATCAAGCTTTTTTTCTGTAAAATGGATTAAAGTTGATTTTTTTGCATAGATGTTATAGATGTTTGAATTTTTTAGTGAACTTTCTTGCTCAACTGTAAATATATAGTTATGTTGATTTAATAAATCAGTGATTCTCTTTAGCCGGCCTTCAATATCATGGACTTCAATAACAATTTGTTGTATTTTTTTCCAATTTTCCCCAGAAATTCCCAATAACACATCTAATTCACCTTTTTCGACATCAATTTTTAATAAGTCAATTTTTTGAATATTTTGCTCATAAATTATTTGAGATAAGGTGGTAAGTTGACAAGAGACTTGCTCTGTTTTCAAACGTTGTTCAAGTAAATTCTCAATTTCTGTTTCAGATAATTGCTGATCTTGCGTTTCTAAATAAGCTTTGACAACAGATTTTTCTTCTTCAAAATTAGCAAATTGTCCAGAAATTAAAGAAGAATTTGGATAATAACTAAAAGTGGTATTTTTTATTTCATTGGATAAACCATAATTAAAAAGCTTAATTTGGGTAGGATAAAGTTGTCTATTTAAGGATAAAGTTTCAAAAATTGCAGGGATTGGTTCAAATGCATAAATCTTGGCCTGAGGACAAATTTGACTGACAAATAAGCTAAACAACCCAATATTTGCACCCACATCAATAATACAATCACCTGAATTAAGCATGATTCCGTGTTGTAAATAGGTTTGTTTTTCAAAAATTTCTTGATAAATAAATTCAGTTTCAGTTTTATTTTGCTGGATAACTATCATACCATTAGGCAATTCATGCCAAACTTTTTTTTGTAAAAGTCCCTGATTTTCCAATTTTTTAAGTTGAAGGATTGGAAATGCTGTTTTTTCACTGGGAATAAGATACGCTACCAACTGTTTTTCTTGTAATTTATCCTCTCTTACAACAACAATTTGAGCTTGAATTGCAGGATGTTGATCAATAGTAGCTTCTATTTCGCCTAGTTCTACCCGAAAACCTCGAATTTTAATTTGGTTGTCGATGCGATCAATATACTCAATATTGCCATCAGGTAAATAACGCGCTAAATCGCCTGTTTTATACAGCCTTATTTTTTGCAAATAACCAGATATTTCAGCAGTTATGAATTTTTCTTCTGTTAGTTTAGGACGATTTAAATAACCTTTGGCCAAATTTGTGCCGCCAATATGTAATTCACCAGCTTCACCAATTGGCACTGGTTGCAATTTTTCATCCAAGATAAAAATTTGAGTATTCGCAATTGGACGACCAATTGGAACAATTTTGTAATCATCCCCTGGTGTACAAGGCCAATAAGTGGCATCGACTGCCGCTTCAGTTGGACCATATAAATTATGTAAATCAACCTGACTCAACTGCTGAAAAAATTGTTCTTTTAAGGCGAAAGGTAAGGCTTCCCCACTACAAAATATCTGACGAATAGATTGGCATCTTTGAATATTAGGGGCTTGCAGGAAAATTTGTAGCATGGAAGGAACAAAATGCAAGGTAGTAATATGTTGGATTTGAATAAGCGTTGCCAAATACTCTGGGTCCTTATGTCCTTCAGGTCTCGCCACTACAAGCTGTGCTCCTGTCATTAATGGCCAAAAAAATTCCCATACGGAAACATCGAAGCTAAAGGGTGTTTTTTGTAACACGTGATCTTGCTGCGTTAACTGGTAAACCTCTTGCATCCAAAATAGTCGATTAGCAATTCCTCCATGCGTATTCATTACGCCTTTGGGTTTACCTGTCGAACCTGAAGTATAAATGACATAGGCTAAATCAACAGCCGAAGTTTCATGGACTAAATTTGTATTTGGATAAGTGTCAATTTGTGCCCAATCGACATCCAAACAACAAAGGCGTGCTATAGTCTGTGCTAATTTAGGGAGTAAATGCTGTTGAGTGAGTAAAATTGGCGTTTGTGCATCATCTAACATATAAGCCAAACGTTCTAATGGATAGGTTGGGTCTAAAGGTACATAAGCACCACCTGCTTTTAAAATGCCCATCAAACCAATGACCATTTCCAAAGAACGTTCTATACAAATACCCACCAAAGTTTCTTGCGTTACACCCAAATGCTGTAAATAGTGAGCAAGTTGATTTGAACGCAGATTCAACTCAAGATAGGTTAATTGCTTATCTTCGAATGTAACAGCAATTGCATTTGGTGTGCGATTAACTTGGGATTCAAACTCAGTATGAATAAAAGCATTTTGAGGATAGTCAACTTGTGTTTGATTCCATTCTATTAATACTTTATGTTTTTCAGTCAACAGCATGATAGTTTGATCGAATTAGTTGGTTAAATAAAATATGTTAGAGCATAAAGTTTGCCAATACTTATAGCATTTTACCATTTAAAGACAAATGAAATTTTGTAGAGTAAGACAAAGCTAGCAGTTTAGCAAGAATTAGATTTTAAGCTTGGGTAGCTTAAAGATATGAAATTTAACTTAAAAACATAAAGATATCCATTGATATTTTGCACATTCTTAGGCTTGTTATGCTAAAAATAGTTACACTATAGAGCCGATTTGAAGACTCTAAAAAGTAGGGAGTCTTTTGAGTATAAGTCTGACCAAGCAAAATTTGAGTTTAGCATTGGCATTTGAGAGAGTACGCTCAAAGTTTTTTACCAGGATATTACAGCGCTCGACCCAAGCATTGGAATGTTCAACAACCCATCTGGCTTTAACAAGAATAAAACCTGCTTTTCCAAGTTTAGCCTTTTCTTGTTTTGAAGGCTTGGGGGAAAGTTCAAACTGGATTTTCGTCATAATATCAGGATAGAGTTTTTCTAATTGTTGTGTGAGATGGATGATAACCATTATCTAATAAAACAATAATTTTAGACATGTTTGATGGTTTCTCTTTAAAATAATCAATATTTTGACTAAACATTTCAACCAGGCCTACATCGTTTGTGACGTTTGCTTTAGTACAATGAGTAAAGAATAGAGAACCGAGGCTATCTACTGCCAGGTGTCGCTTAATTCTATTTGTAGATTTGTAAAAGCACAAACCCTTTGTTTTAGCATTACATGTGTTTTTAACCGCTTAAGAATCAACGAGTATCAAGGTCGTCCACTTCGTTTTATTTACCTGCTGACTACATTTTCATGTAGCTTGGTCAGTATTGTCTATTAAACCACTTTTCCTCCACTGTTTGTATAGTAAAATTCCTATAAACATATACCATAATATGGAGTAATGAATAATACCAAATGAATTATAGTAAAGATTTAAGAGAGCGCGTAGTGAAATTTGTTATTGAAGGGAATAATAGCATGAGAAGTGCAAGTAAAGTATTTGGTATTCACTACAGTACAG
>JADGDF010000325.1 GCA_016745055.1 Thiotrichaceae bacterium
TTCTTCACTAAATTCCCTGAACCACATGTTGGACAAACCTGCATTTTTAACCTGCTTTCTCGTTATATTACTAATAATACCTTACAATATCATTAAATCACTACTTCTGGGGGACTACCAGTATTTTAAAGAAAATCATTTATTCCTCTATGTCGATTATTTGTAGGGTATAACCCTATACTATTCCAATAATTTACCATATGTAATCAAGCCGTTGATTAGAACTCACACTAACCCATATATTATTATATAGTTTTAAAATTATTGATTTTTAATCAATGTAACTCGTTGGAAAAAGCCACATATGCACATATTTTTGTAGTTTTCCTATATGCATGCAGCTCATAAATTAAATAATGCTCTATTTTTTAATAAAATCAAAGGGTTTATACATTATTAAAAAATACACAAGCATAATATTGAGTACAATTTCCATCTAGTTGCAATATTCTTGATTTTGGAAGAATATTGCATATTTTTACAATTAAAACTAAGATTAGCATTTATAAATTGATTTGAATAACCTCAAATGAGGATGGTAGTTTAAATTTATTGGTCTTTTTATGTGTTATTGAGCCATATCAGCTAACCAGGCTATTACGTGTGCTTGTCTGTCCACAGGATAAATACTTCTACGAAATTAATAATTTCTAAAGTATTTGTTGTTTTTCGGAGCATAGGCGAGACCTCGGATAGTCATTTATTCTTAATGACAAGGCTCTCGGATTTAACACCAATATAATAAAAAATTAGCCCCCTCTTTACTTAAGCTAAACCAGATGGGTGTCTTATCATTTTATCTATATGTGTTATGTATTTTTACTTAAAACCACCTGTTTTTTAGAAATTGAATAGCCCATTCCCTTATAGAACTTATGAGCCTGCTCACGTTTCGCATTTGCCCGAACCCTAATTTCTGATGTATAGCTTAACAACCATTTCTCCGCAACTTCGACGAGCCTCTTACCCAAACCTTTCCCGCGTGCACCTTCGTTTACTACCAAACTCACAATTTCGTCTTTCACTCCCTCTGCCAAACGAATATCAATAATGGCAGAAATACAACCACAAACTTCTCCGGAGACCTCTGCGACAAATACTTCACCGCCAGCATCTCTTAATGATTTAACAATTAATCTTTATGCTATCAATTGAATGTTCGTATCCAAGTTGTTTCATCAACTCAATTAAGAGCAGAAGCATCTTGCCCTTCAAATTTTCTAAATATTAGGTTCATAGGCACTTATACATAACGTCTAAAATCATCCGGGCAAAAGGCGCGCAGCGACTTTTGCCCGGATGGATGTAATGGTTAGATTATTTCTTTTGTATGGCACACCATTTCATAATAATTATTACCGTTAAATTCAAACTCTTGGATTACACCAAGGGCGAGTTTTCTCTTATGAGCTTGATATGATCTTTCATTGGTTTTGTTGACAAAAGTAACTATAGTCACCGCCCCTCAAAAATCGGTTTCTGGAGCAGCAATAAGCTGAAAATTCTCGGCCAATAATGAGCGAAGTAATACCACATGCTCACAGGCT
>JADGDF010000038.1 GCA_016745055.1 Thiotrichaceae bacterium
GCTCAAGCTAAGGCTATTCGCAAACGAGAACGCTGCAATGTCGATACCCTATTTACTCTTCATTTCAATACTGACAAATTATAATGCGCTAGCTATATACACTCATATTCACCAACTGATAAACTAAATTTACCACTTCTCATTAGCTTGTTTTCTATCTTTTGGATTGTCCTACATACATTGGATTCTGATAAGCCGTAATCTATCCCCAAATGATACTGAGTTCATACTCTCGGAAATACGTGAGTGTCATGCATAGTTGTTCTTCATAACTTAGCTTAGGTGTGTTACCCAGTCTGGTTCGAGATCTTACGTTCACCATCTCTTCAAATAGTTCTTTACTTACTCCTAAATAGCGTTTAAACCTTTCATTTGATAAAACTTTCAGTTTTTCGTAATTCATATTGTTTCCTTATGGACTTGTTTAGTTCCTATAACCACTAGTTTAACTTTTCTCCCCATTTTTTCAATACCTTATTTCGCAATAAGTCTAGTAGTAATCAGTATGCATTTTCCTATGAACTTGGAGGAAACGAGTGGCAGTCACCTGAAATTTGGATAGATAGATGGTTT
This sequence comes from Thiotrichaceae bacterium, assembly GCA_016745055.1. Taxonomy (GTDB): domain Bacteria; phylum Pseudomonadota; class Gammaproteobacteria; order Beggiatoales; family Beggiatoaceae; genus JADGDF01. The sequence continues at coordinate 574 of JADGDF010000038.1, forward strand.
TTTGGACAGAATGCACCATTTAAATATCGTTTACTTGGAAAAATCCCTATTTTTGCAATATATCAGTTATTTCATTACATTGGTTTAGATCGTTTAAATGCAATGTATTTTTCATATATGTTATGGTTAAGTGTTTCTATATTTTTATTTGTGACAGGGAAACTTCTCACTATAATTATAGTTGGCAATGATATATCTTTAAAAGGTAAAGAAGAAAACCTATTTTATCTTTTCACTTTTGTTATTGCTATACTTCCTCCCATACTTTTTGCGTTTAAATTTCCTGTACACAGTAGTCCTAATGATTTTCTGGGTTATACGCTCATTTCTCTAAGTTTAATTGCACTAGCAAAAGAACAGCATGCTTCTTTTATTATATTAATGGTATTAGGTATTTTTTGTAGAGAAACAAATCTTATTGTACTTGCACCTTTTATGTTTATGAGTAATATTTCTTTTTTAAAACGTGTATTAGTCACTTCATTTATTTGTATAATTTTTATTAGTTATCGGCTTATTTGGCCGGGAGAATATAATCCACTGATAGGAGCAGCCCATAACTATACTTATCCAATTGAGTCATTATTATTTTTATTTTTAGTTTTTGCACCTTTTTGGTTTCTAGGCTTTTTTGGCTACATGACTTCAAAAAATAAAGCTAATTTAGAAAATAATTTTATATTTGCACTAAATAAATCATTTATTTTTGTTACGATATTTGTTCTCTTCATCGTTTGGAGTTTTGCAAGAGTTAGAGAAATAAGAATTGAGTATATTTTATTTTTCTACTTTATACCCTATGGTATCTTGTATTGTTTAAGTCAGTTAGCGTATTGGAAAACAATAATAAAATCTTACGCTTTTGTCGTTTTACTGTTGATAACTGCCATTGCTTCATTTTTGACTTTAGTCCAATTTATGCCCGAGAATGAAAATCATCATCTCATGTTAGAAGCACAATTAGCACATTTTTACAGGAACTTTGGTGGAGGATGGGTAAACATTTTTATTGGATATTTTGCTATCACATTAATACTTATGTTTCTGTCAATTTACTCAGCAATTGTAAAGCCTAAAATCTAATTGACTAAAATTTCTCTTACTTCCAAGCCAAAGTATGAGAAGGAGGTAAATCAGTAAATTTTACACTGTTTTTGTATGCAAATAGCTAATTTAATGTTTTTTAATAAATTGAATTCTTTATATAATTATTTGATTTTGACAAAAAAGCTACTGCGCAAATCTTCAGGATTTTGAGGCATTCCTTCGAGCTGTTTAACAGTTAAATGACTACGTTCTGTACGATTTTTGGCACGGCACGTTTTTATTTTGTGTTGTGGTCTTTTGAAATTAGATGGCAGTTGGATGAGATCACCACTGATCGTTTCGTCAGGAGAGTCAATTTCTACACGACCATCTAATCCCAATCTGGATGATGCACTAATGACGCTACAAGGGGTTTGTAAAAAATTATCAGCGATGATGTAAATATTACCTCCATTTCCAGCATTGGCTTGTGCTCTAATATCGCTGTTGTCCAAAGTAACAAAAACAGGTTCTTCAATAGTAATATTTCCCCCATCACCTGTTCCACCATACACGCTAGTAGTAATGTATGCATTATTTCGTAACAATAATAAATTAGATACTCCCACTGTAATATTCCCTCCCTCAGCATTAGCTGCCTCAGTTGAAAATTCTGCGTCTTGAGTCACTATAGTGTTTTTAGCTTCAATGAGTAAATTTCCTGCATTACCTGCATAATCATCTTCATTATGGGAGCTACTTCTTATGCCACTGAAATATACAAAACCGTCTTTGTTAATATATAGCCCGTCTGATTTTAACGTTTCGGCCACGGAAATTTTGATTAATCCACCATCACCTTCACCATAGGTATCATTGTTAATTTGCCCACCTTCTTTTAGTATGATTTGATTTGCTCTCACATCAATTTGACCACTGTCTCCAGAATCAATCTCTGGACTGCCCGATGTTGTAAAAATGCCGCTTGGTAATAAGCGAAATTGTTCAAGTTTTTCTCTGCTCGAAGGTATTTCAAACCCACCAACAATAAGCAAAGTATCTTCAACATCGACAAGAATGGCACCACTATTTCCAGTACCTAACGTGACGTTATAAATTGACCCTCCATCAATAAGTTGTATGTCTCCTGATTCTACTTTGATACGTCCTGCATCGCCTGCATCTTCTTTCTGGCTGAGTGTACTGGCTGAAATACTACTGGCTGCGCCTGTATTTTCATCTTGCCCTGAGATTATCAAACTATCATTCACTTGAATATAAATTCTACCTCCTTGTCCTGTTCCAGAGGTGTCACTTTCAATACCTCCACCGTTTAATAATGTAATTTTATCTGCTTGAATATGAATGTTGGCTGCATTCCCTGTATTGTGAATATCATCATTACCTGCTTCACCCGTAAATCCACTGTGATTATTTTGGCTATCCAACCCTGAGGCAATAATCTCGCCTGTCACCATAACTTCTATGCTGCCACTATTACCCGCTCCAAATGTACGATTTAAAATTTGCCCACCTTGCCTGAAGATAATTTTGCCAGCATTAACAATAATGTCACCTGCATTACCATCGCTCAATGTAGCATTAAGCACTCCACTTGGCGCTTCAATTTCTGTGATAAATGCCCCTGTAATATCCAATGTGTCATCTGCATCAATATAAATATTACCCGCATTTCCTTGTCCTTCTGTATAGGTTAAAATTAATCCACCATCAATAATAATTTGATCTGCATCTATTTTGATATTACCTGCACCACCAGTATTTTCTTCTGGTGATATAGTAAACACGCCATTAGGGGCTTCCACTTCAGGAATGAATTGTCCTGTGATATCTAAATGTTCAGCTTTGAGGGATACGTCACCACTTTTACCAGCACCATGGGTCATGCTAAAAATAGCAGCCGTGCCAATAATATTGATTTGTTTGGCTTCAACCTCAACGTTGGGACTTTTTCCACTGCTTAACGTATCAGTATAAACGCCAGTTAAATGTTCATCTCCAATTAATGTTAATTCATTTGCAATGACTTTAATTAAACCACTGTCGGTATTTCCTAATGTTGCACTATTAATCACACTATTCATTAATATCAATTCACCAGTTTGAACAGAAATAATGCCTGCTTCTTGACCACTGGCACCCACTCCGGAATTGGTGATTTCTATTTGTCCACCATGGTCAATTGAGTTTAGAGTAATTCCTGTTTCTGTAAACTTGGCTTCTCCTCCCCTTGCCAAACTAACAAGATTAACTTGCCCAGATTCACCGAATAAAATCGCTTCAAACGTGACAATACCTGTATTTTTACTAAATGTTGATTCAGTCTTTGATTTGATTGTTAAATCTCCCCCCACAAGAGATAGCGTTTTGCTTCTGGGAACAATCAATCGACTACCCTCAACTTTAATAGACGATGGTGTATTGTCTAAAAAACCAAAGGCTTCCACAGGAGCAACTGTCAATAAACTGTTACTTGGATGACTTGCATCAAAACGTCCATTCTCACCCAACCGCAGATAATCTGCTGTACTCGTATGGAAGGAACCCTGCAAATCTAATTGTGCTTCTGGCCCAAATAGAATGCCATTAGGATTAATCAAATAGGTATCCGCATTGGGAATAGAATTTCTCAAAACACCATTAATGGTTGAAGTATTTCCACCTGTCACTCGACTAATAACATTTTGAATATGGCTTGAACCAGAAAAAGTGGCTGTTTCTCTTGAATTGATATTAAACTGCTCAAAACTATGAAATAAATTTGGCCCGATAGTGGTTCCCAAATCTTGAGTTATTTCATAGTTGGGCGCCTGTAAATTAACCTGATTACCCAAAGTACCATCAGTCATAATTTCAGCATTTGCTTGACAGTTGACAATCAACAACACCCAAAAAATACGTTTTTTTAACATTGTGAATCTTTCCAATAAAGTAAGGTTATGTCATTCTCAAATCTTATTTGAGAAAAATATAAATACTGGCTAATTAGCTAAGCATAGCTGAAAAAAGAGTGATTAGTTGAAGGAGTTTAGTCATTACTTTTGATGTTTTCAGGGTTTATGAATAAAATTAATTTATCTTTCCATTCTTCATCTGGTAGAAGTATTGATGACACGCTCGCATGACACAAACCATGGATGGGATTATCTAAAACTCATTTACCTAAAAATACAGAACTCCGTCAAATTATATAGTAACGATTGAAGGCGAAGAATACGACAAAACTAAAATGGAATATAATACATTGATTACTAACTCTATTAAAGAAATGTATCGCGTGCTGAAATTTAACCATTGGATGAGTTTTGTTTTTGCGCACAAAGACCATGAGTTCTAGCATTTAATTTTGATACCTCAGAACGGTGTGGTTTTGAATATGCGGGGGCTGTGAAACAATCCAATGGACAAACTCATTTCAAAAAACGGCAAAATCCCTTTACTGTCTTATCTGGACAATTGACTATTAATTTCAAAAAAGTCCGTCAACCTAAAGCTAATTTAGGCATGAATATCGGCGAAATCATCTGAAGAGGTTATTGCCAAACATAATGGTGCGACATTTTGATGAATATTTGAGTATTAAATATTATTTCTTATCGTTTGCCTATCCTGTGGGCTTGGTATAATCAACAAAACCCAAGTATAATAAAAAGTTAACTTTTTGCCCCCCTCTTCTTTTTTACTTCATCTAAAGGAGCTTTATACATGGCAATCATTAAAATGACTGACTTGGATCTTAAAAGTAAACGCGTACTCATTCGTGAAGACCTTAATGTGCCTGTAAAAAATGGTAAGGTCACCAGTGATAAACGCATTCAAGCTTCTATGCCTACCATCAAACATGCGATGAATGCAGGCGCTAAAGTCATGCTGATGTCTCATATTGGTCGCCCAACAGAAGGTGAATATAACGAAGAATTTTCTTTAAAGCCAGTTGCTGATCACCTTTCCAATTTGTTAGGTAAGCCTGTCAAATTAGTTAAAGATTGGTTGGATGGTGTTGATATGGCTGATGGGGAAGTCGTTATTTGTGAAAATGTACGTTTTAATAAAGGCGAAAAGAAAAATGATGACGATTTGTCTAAAAAAATGGCTGCTTTGTGTGATATTTATGTCATGGATGCGTTTGGCACCGCTCACCGTGCCCAAGCTTCAACTCACGGTGTAGGCAAATATGCCCCTGTTGCTTGTGCAGGCCCATTATTGGCTGCTGAATTGGAAGCTTTGGGTAAAGCTTTAGGTGATCCAGCCCGCCCTATGGTCGCTATTGTCGGTGGTTCAAAAGTTTCTACTAAACTGACTGTATTAGATTCTTTGTCCAAAATTGTTGACCAATTGATTGTGGGTGGTGGTATTGCCAATACATTTATCGCTTCAGAAGGTCATAATATTGGGAAATCTTTATTTGAAGCTGATTTAGTTGATGAAGCCAAAAGACTGTCTGCAGCCGCTAAAGAAAAAGGGGGAAATATTCCTGTGCCTGTTGATGTGGTTGTAGGTAAGGAATTTAACGAAAATACGCCTGCAACTTTGAAAGACGTTGCGGAAACTACTGATGAGGATATGATTTTTGATATTGGGCCTGAAACGTCTAAACAGTATGCCGAAATTTTGAAAAATGCAGGTACAATTGTATGGAATGGTCCTGTAGGCGTGTTTGAATTTGATCAATTTGGTGAAGGTACCAAAGCTTTATCTGAAGCCATTGCAGAAAGCAGTGCTTTTTCAATTGCTGGCGGTGGTGATACTTTAGCTGCTGTGGACAAATATGGAATTAGCGATAAAGTTTCTTATATTTCAACGGGGGGTGGAGCTTTTCTGGAATTTTTGGAAGGCAAAAAATTACCTGCGGTTGAAATGTTAGAGGAAAGAGGGAAATAAGGACTAGAATTCACACTCAGGTGTTGTAAAACCTGAAAGTAAAGGAGTGCAAAATTTATTTTGCAAAACAAGTTTTGCACTCTTGCTCGCCTTAATATAAAGTGTAATTATGTAATTTCCCTGGCTTTTAATGCGCTCAGCACATTCTACTTTCTTTTCACCTTACTAAAATCCAGAGAATAAAAATGTTACTTTGGCTAAGTGACTATCTAGCACAACTATATTCAGGTTTTAACCTTTTTCAATATTTAACCTTCAGATCAATATTAAGTACGTTAACTGCACTTTTTATTTCACTTCTAGTTGGTCCTAAAATGATTGAACGCTTAAGCAGCAAACAAATTGGACAGCACGTTCGTGAGGATGGCCCTGAAAGTCATTTATCCAAATCTGGAACGCCAACCATGGGCGGAGCCTTAATTTTAGTGGCTATCGCTTTGAGCACCTTGCTTTGGTCAGATTTAAGCAACCGTTTTGTCTGGATTGTCTTGATTGTTACACTATTATTTGGTGTTATTGGTTGGGTAGACGATTATCAAAAACTTGTTTTAAAAAATTCAAAGGGTTTGTCTGCAAAATATAAATACTTTTGGCAATCCGTCTTTGGTTTAGGTGCCGCAATTATCTTGCTCAAAACAGCTCAATCTCCTATTGAAACACAACTCATCGTGCCATTTTTCAAACATGTCGTCATTGATTTAGCGCCATGGATGTTCATATTACTGACATACTTTGTCATTGTAGGAACAAGTAATGCTGTCAATTTAACTGATGGCCTTGATGGTCTAGCGATTATGCCAACAGTCTTAGTAGGTGGTGCTTTGGGGATTTTTGCCTATACCACAGGGCATATTGAATTTGCAAAATATTTGGGGATTCCCTACATCACAGGTGTGGGGGAAGTAGCGGTATTTTGTGGCGCAATTGTTGGCGCAGGACTAGGTTTTTTATGGTTTAATACCTATCCAGCACAAGTATTTATGGGTGATGTTGGTGCCTTGGCGCTTGGTGCTGCCCTTGGTATTGTTGCTGTGGTGGTAAGACAAGAACTCGTCCTATTTATTATGGGAGGAGTCTTTGTAATGGAAACAATTTCTGTGATTTTACAGGTCGCTTCTTTCAAATTAATGGGCAGACGCATTTTTCGGATGGCCCCTCTGCATCACCACTTTGAACTCAAAGGCTGGCCAGAACCGCGCGTGATTGTTAGATTTTGGATCGTTACTGTTGTTTTAGTCTTAGCAGGATTGGCGACTTTAAAAATTCGTTAAATAAGATGATTTTGGCATTATAAATGCATAAATCGCTACTCCTCAGTTTGGTTAGTTAGCCTCCTTTATCTTTATGAAAGGGAGGCTTTTTTTATGGAAAGAATTAAATTTTAAGCGCTAGATATTTTGCTAAGGCATTTAATTTATCCATATAAATTCTACCCACTGATTTTTCGGCTGCAGCATCCGTGATGGTTTGTTCTTCCTGAAAAAGGATTTTTTGTACATCAATCGAAATTACTTGCTGTATCATAAATATTTTATATATTAAACAGGTAGAATTTTGTCTATAGCGTATTGTAATGGCTTAAATCATAATTTTCACGGTTAATATACTTTTAAAGTAGAAAAATAGTATAGAGAGGAAAAACGGTTACAAAAAATTGACGTATATCTGGTTCTAAATTAAGCTTGCCACATTACAATTTTCAGACATTACTCTTTACATTTATGCAATGACATTCATGATTATCTCTGGTTTTAGCATTATTGGTGGGCAACAAAAAAACCGTTACCCATCCTACTAGACTAATCAGACTAACTAATTGTAATTTAATAAGTTTTTAACATTCGTGCAAAGCTTTCTATTTAGGTAAGATAAAAATTTGCGTTTTTGATGCTTCATCTTGCCAACTACGTTTTTCTTTATCGACAACCAATCGCAAAAAACCAACACCTGCCACCATCCATGAAAGTAATGAAACAATAAAGCGAATAATTGTCTGTTGCCAAGTGATTTTCTGCCCAGTGACTGACTGTAATTGCAATCGCCAAGTTTTCATACCCAGGGTTTGCCCTCCATGTAACCAATGCCAAGCAAAGTATAGAAAGCAAACAGTTAATAAATAAATTTGAAAAATCAGCCGATTTTCTTCCGCATTAGCGAATTGTAAAAATACCCAGGTTGCTAAAAAAAGGACGGCTATTAACAGCAATCCATCATAAGCAATGGCTGCTAAACGGATAAATAAGCCAGCAGGCTGTTTTTCACTTTGTGTTTCATCATTGTCTGTTGTTTGGGCCATGTTTAATCCTAATTTATATTATTCATAATTAAAGTGACTACTTGAGAAACTGCTTCTGGTTTAGCGCATTTTTTTGTTGCTTTTCCCATTATTTGCAATTTTTGCGGGTTTTGAATCAATTGTTCAATTAAAGAGATTAATTTAGTCATTGTTAACTCAGAATGAGGTAATAAAATTGCGCCACCTTGATTGCTTAAAAACTTGGCATTTTGAGTTTGATGATCATCAACCGCATGTGGATAGGGCACTAAAATACTGGGTACTCCTGCTTGTGCTAATTCGCTGACAGTTAGTGCGCCCGAACGGCAAATAACTAAGTCTGCCCAGGTATAGGCAGCAGCCATATCTTCAATAAAAGCGACAACTTTTGTTGGAAAAGTTGCCTGAGCATAAGCATCTTTCATGATTTCAATGTGAGATTCACCCACTTGATGCCAAACTTCAATGTTCTTGCCTATTTTTAACAAGGCAGGTGGCACTGTTTCATTCAATGCTTGCGCGCCTAAACTTCCACCAAAAATTAAAATATGCAGTGTTTCAGATGTAGAAGCGTTTTTTTCCTCTAAAGCCAAAATATCTGCACGTAATGGATTACCTGTGTTAATTGGATGATATTTTTCAGGAAAAGTGTTTGGAAAGGCGGTCATAACTTGAGTTGCAATTTTTGCTAACCAACGATTAGTTAAACCTGCAATGGCATTTTGTTCGTGAATTAGTAGAGGAATATTCAAAATTCTTGCAGCAATTCCTCCAGGTCCTGTTACAAATCCTCCCATACCAACAACAGCGCCAGGGCGAATTTTTCTTAATACCTTAATTGCTTGCCAAACTGCTCGTAGAATTTTAAAAGGCGCTAAAAGTAGGCTAAAAATACCTTTACCCCTTAAACCTACAATAGAAATGTAATAAATTTCAATGTTTGCATTAGGTACTACACGGGCTTCCAAACCTTTTTGGGTTCCTAACCAGTAGACAGGTGTTCCTTGCTTTCTAAGCGCTTCGGCAATGGCAAGTGCAGGAAAAACATGTCCTCCTGTTCCACCTGCCATTAAGAGAGTAGGTTGTTTTGGCATTATTTAAACTGTGTTAATGTTAAAAAATTAAGATTCAGTACATAAACCTTTATTAAGTAAATTCATGAATAGTGGTAATCATTTTATAAAGAAGTTCTACTATAAAATGAGGTACATTCAATGGTATTGCAAAGAATAATAGCATTTAACTTGTATTCGTGCCAAATGCAGGTAACTTCATATCTAAGTCAAATCCTGTTGGCACTTTAAAAAAAGTAAAATTTATAATTAAAATCCGCTATATTTACAGGGCTAACTTGGTGCGTAGTCATGAAATAAGCGAACAACAATTTTTTCATAAGCTTATCCCTCTAAATTAGAATTTAAGTTAAAAAATACTCGCATCCTATTAAAAAATATGGTTAAATAATATACTAACCTGGATAATTTTTTGACTTGGGGGCGATCCATGACGCGCATCAGTAAATATGTATTATCTATTATCCTATTGTTGGTTCTAGTAGGATGTACCCATCGACCAATTCCTTTGGCCACATCTTACCCGCTAACAACGCAAAATAAAATGCAAGCCGCTCATCATTGGAACGTTTTAGCAGAAGATGTGGCGAGTCGTTTGCAGGATACGATTAATCTGACTTTTCCTGAAAATACAGTTAAGCCAGCAATTCATATTCGCTTTACTGGTGAAATGGAAAGAACACCATTCCACAAGGCTTTTCACAATTTGCTCAGAACACAATTGGTGCGGCGCGGTATGAATGTGGTAACGTCCACAGAATATTCTGACACATTAATTTTAGACTATGACATGCAAGTGCTTTATCATCATGACCGCCGCTTGACTTATCCACCCCCAGGCACATTCTCAGCGTTAGCAGGTGGAATTTGGTTAGTCGCTCATGGTATTACTCAGTGGGAACACCCTTATGTCGCAGCTTTTCCAATTACTGCCGCAATGGATGCTTACTCCCTTGCTGATATGTACTTACCTGGTGCCACCAATACCGAAGTGATTTTTAATGCCAGCGTGACCATGGCACAGCAGTATATTTTTGGTTATGCTGATAGTTATTACATCAATGATGGTGACTATGATCACTATGAATCCGCAGGTAAAACGATACAGGTGGTGGATAAATGAGGAATAAACAACATTGGTTAATTTTTCTATTGGTGACAGGATCTCTGATTGGTTGTTCTAGCTCATCAAAAAAGGACAGTGTGGAGGATTTGGACTATCATTTAGCCGCTTCTCCTTCTGTAGATTATGAGACTTACTATCACACAAAAAATCCTAAGGGTATTATTGGTGCGAGCTATACAGCAGCCGATTCTTTGATTGAAAGAGCCAAAAATATTCGTTTGCATCGTGATCGTCCTATTTTAGCAACCAGCTTTGTAAATATTGATAATGTTAAAGCTTCTTCAACATTTGGTCGAATGCTTGGGGAACAAATGGGTTCACGCTTTGCTCAACATGGCTATAACGTTGTTGAAATGAAAATGCGCAGTAGTATTTTTGTGCAGGAACAAACCGGAGAACTAATGCTATCTCGCCAACTGCGGGAAATTAGTTTACAACATAATGCTTATGCTGTGCTTGTAGGTACTTATGCTCAAGGTAAACGGCGTGTATACGTGACAGCAAAACTTGTCCGTGCGGAAAATAATATTATTTTAGCTTCCTATGATTATGAACTACCTATTGGCCCAGACACCAAGTATTTACTGCGTGTAAAAACAAGGTAATAAAGTTTTACTCATCCAAAGGACTACCCACTGTCATTAAGTTAAGTCTTGGAATCTAACGCTTTAAAGTTAGAAGAATTTGCTTAAATTGTCCAAAGCTGATGTTTTAAACTCCAATATGTCAAATGCAGTAAAAAATTGCCAGGTAATACCCAAAACTCTATAAATGATCATTCCATTTAGACACGTTGTTGCAGGCGTGATACCTGGCAAGAATAATGATATATTTTTAGCGAAACGACCTGCGCATGTTCATCAAGGAGGATTGTGGGAATTTCCAGGTGGTAAAAAGGAAGCCAATGAAACAGTTGAGGAAGCGCTAGCCAGAGAGTTAGCAGAAGAAATTGATTTACAAGTCAAACAAGCTCGGCCATTAATTAATATCGACTATCATTATCCAGACAAACATATCTTGCTGGATGTTTGGTTGATTGAAAAATGGACGGGACATCCTTGGGGAAAAGAAGGGCAGGTTGTTGAATGGTGTGCCATAAAAGACTTAAATCAAAAACAATTTCCGCTTGCAAATTACCCCATCACTCAAGCTGTTCAGCTACCTGATACTTACCTTATTACCCCCGAGCCTTATCAAGCAAAAACATTTTTTTACCAGTTTGAAATTTGTTTAGATCATGGTATTCAGTTAGTGCAATTACGGGCCAAGCAACTGGATGAAAAGGCTTATTGTCTTTATGCAGAAAAAGCCTTGCGCTTATGCCAACGTTACCATGCTCGTTTATTAGTTAATGCCACACCCAAAATTGCTTTAACTGTTGGTGCTGACGGTGTACACCTAACAAGTCAACAGCTTAAATTATGCACCGAACGTCCTTTAAGTTCAGGGTTATTGGTGGCAGCTTCTTGCCATCATCAAACTGAAATTCAACAAGCCAATACCATCCAAACAAACTTTATTGTTCTAAGTCCAGTACGAACAACGAATTCCCATCCAAATACCCAATCCATGGGATGGCAACAATTTTTCACAGGTACACAACAAGCCCACTGTCCTGTATTTGCGCTTGGTGGTATGCAACGCAACGACTTACCTCAAGTATGGGCACATTGTGGCCAAGGAATTGCAGGCATTAGCCATTTATGGGAAAGGGTATCTCTTGAAAACAAAGTAATTCCTGTGGCAAAATCAGCCAAGAAGTAAATGGACAAAAGAACATTTGCCAATCTTTAAGAACTTTATTTCCTGACAGATTCAATAACCTACTACTTGTAAAGTTTAATTCAAATAATTTAAAAACATTTACTTAAAAATTAGCCATCCCTTGAAACGTTGGAAAAGAATTCCCAACATATAAAAGTTACTATTCTAATTTTATCACTTGCATTTAAACTAACCTGTTACTATTTTAAAGCAAAGGCTTTATCTCAACTTTGCTATTTTATTACCTTACAATATTGCTGATAAAGGACTAGCTTCTCAATAATGAAAGCATTACAATGAACATAATTTTATATGATGCCACTTCGCGCCCATTTCATAAAAGTGTTAGAAAATAATGAATAATATTACTAGTTATATTTATAGAACACTACGACTTATCTTTATTATGACTTTTGTCATTGCTATTTTAGTCGCCTCTATTTTTTATAGCATACTTTGGTATAAAGACAACTACCTGCCTTCAGTTCAAACGCTTGAAGATGTTCGTTTCCAAATACCTTTGCGAATTTACTCAAAAAATGATGAATTAATTGCAGAATATGGCAAACAAAGGCGGATTCCCATTCCAATGGAAAATATGCCCTCTTTAATGGTTAAAGCTATTTTGGCCGTTGAAGATGATCAATTTTATGAACATCCTGGTGTGGATTTTAAAGCATTAGTGCGTGCTGTTGTTTATTTAGTTAAAAAAGGTGGCGCTTTTGAACAAGGTGGCAGTACCATCACAATGCAGGTGGCACGTAATTTTTTCCTCACTGAAGAAGGAAGAACAATTCCACGTAAATTCAACGAAATTTTACTTGCCTTAAAAATAGAACAAGAATTAAGTAAAGACGAAATTTTAGAACTGTATTTAAACAAAATCTTTTTTGGCCATCGAGCCTATGGCATTGGTGCTGCAGCTTATGTGTATTATGGTAAAAAAGTAGGTGAACTTACTTTGGCCGAATTTGCCATGTTAGCAGGTATCCCCAAAGCGCCATCTTCCAATAATCCCGTAACAAACCATCAAAAAGCTTTAGAAAGACGGAATTTTATCTTAAAGCGCATGTTAACTTTAAAGTATATTAATACAGAACAATATAAAGAAGCGGTTAATGCAACTGACCGAGCCAAACTCCGTCGAGCTAATATTGAATTAAAAGCACCTTATGTTGCTGATATGGTGCGAGGCGAAATGGAAAAGCGTTATTCTGATAATGCATTTACTAACGGTTATAAAGTATTTACCACCATTGATGGTCGACTACAAATGAAGGCCCAAGAAGCCTTACGTAATGCCCTTTATCATTATGATGAACGACATGGTTATCGAGGCCCTGCAGGTTATGAAACACTCCCAGAAAAGCCTACTGAAGCAGAATTGCAAAAAATATTGCGCAATCACCGCGTCAAAGGCACATTATTGCCCAGTATTGTATTAGAAGTTAAACACAAGTCAGTAGTCGCTTACAATCAATGGGCAAAAAAATTTGAAATCAGTTGGAAACATTTGTCTTGGGCACGCCGTAGTTATGTTAACACCAATCGACGGAGTGGTAAAACGGGTAAAGCCACTAATATTCTTAAGCGTGGCGATATAATTATGGTACGAAATATTCGTAATCGTGTTTATGCCTCTAAAAAAGATCAAATAAATGGGGTTAAACCGACACAACGTAAACCAATTTGGCAATTATCTGAAGTGCCTCAAGTGGAAGGTGCATTAGTGGCCCTTGATCCGAATGATGGAGCAATTATTGCGTTGGCAGGTGGTTTTGATTTTTACCACAGCAAATTTAATCGCGTGACTCAAGCTTTAAGACAACCAGGTTCAAATTTCAAACCTTTTGTTTACTCGGCAGCTTTGGCAAATGGTTACACGGCAGCCAGTGTCATCAATGATTCTCCACTGGTATTTAAAGTAGGCAAGGAATGGTGGCGTCCTGAAAATTATGGCCATCGTTTTTATGGTCCAACCCGCTTAAGGGAGGCGTTAGCAAAATCAAGAAATATTGTATCCATTCGTATTTTAAAAGCTGTTGGTGTGAGTAAAACAATTGCTTATGCTCAAAAATTTGGATTTGATAAAAAACGGATTCCTCCAAATTTTACTACTGCCCTGGGTACTGGCGAAGTTACACCACTTGAACTAGTCAAAGGATTTGCGGTATTCGCAAATGGTGGCTATTTAGTTGATGATTATTTTATTCAGCGAATTGAAGACGCTGAAGGCAATATTTTATTTGAAGAAGAACCTCGACAAGTGTGTCGCAGATGTCCACCCATTCCTGTTAAAATAGCCAAAGCGCCAGAACAAGAAGTTGAAAATACTAAAGAAAAACAGTCTATTGAGACTAATGATAAAGGTGAAAAAACAGAAACTGCTCCAGCATCTGATACCACTCAAGTTGCTGAATTAGAAAAAGACAAGCCAATTGAAAAACAGTATGCTCCCCAAGCAATTACGCCTGAAAATGCTTGGATTATGACTTCAATTTTAAAAGATGTTATTCGGCGTGGAACCGCAACTACGGCATTAAAATTGGGTAGAGATGATATTGCAGGAAAAACAGGTACAACAAATGGGCCTAATGATGCTTGGTTTTCAGGTTATACACCGAATGTTGTTGCAACTGCTTGGGTGGGGTTTGATCAACCACGGGCTTTAGGAAAAAAAGAAACGGGTGGCAAAGCTGCTTTGCCCATGTGGATAGAATTTATGAAAGAAGCACTAAAAGGTAAACGAGCGAAAAATTTACGTCGGCCTAAAAATATTGTTAAAAAACGCATTGATTCTGTAACGGGTCTTTTAGCTAGCAGAAATTCATCAAAGTCTATGGATGAATTCTTTGCTAAAAATAATGTACCTAAAAAATATGCCCATTACAGGCCAAAACCTAAATCCAGCAGCAGTAGAGGTAGAAAGTATGCTCCAGGCGGCATTAGCCAAACAGGAGATATTTCAGATCAACTATTTTAGAAGAATATGGGCCCGGTAGGGCTCGAACCTACGACCAATCAATTATGCGTACCACTATAGTTTTCACTACCCTTTTCAGGTTTGTGGTCTGGACTGTCTCTTCTCTTTACGAGTCTATCGTACAGTCTCTACACCTTCCTCATTATTGAGGCTTGGCTCGGGATTAGCCTATCTTAGGACTTAGCTTTCCCCGAATTTGACAGATTCTACTATAATGCCAATATTAAAACTCAATGTGTGACACTATAGCAACCCATTGGAACAAACCATATGCTAAAAAACAATATTTTAAACACTTAGGTTTTTTCCCTTAAGTCGACTGCTCTAACCAACTGAGCTACGGGCCCTTAAAGTAAAAACTTTAAAATAGCTTTTAATTATATACTGTCTACTTTTTTTCTGCAAATATTAGCAACTGATGATACGCAGGATAATTCTAAATAAGATAATTACTAACATTTTCTTCCCAGATGAGAGGAAAAATTTTTATGTGAAGAGGATAACTATTTCTACAGTAGAACAGTCGGAAAAAAGTTCATTCGTTCCCTCCTTAGTGAAGAAGGGAGTAGATAGTTATTAGTTAAGCTGTGTGCATAACTTCTGTTAGTGATTTAACAATTGCCTTCGTTTATATAAATGATAATTTATTGAAATTAAAATATTTTTTGTTCCATTTTATGTGATTATTCTGAAAAAGTGTAAGTACTTTTAAGTTTCTATAATAATGCTTGCATTTGTTCTAAAAAGCGTTCAACTCTAAAACGTTTTGCTTGTTCCTCACAGGCTAAACGCATGCTTTGTGCACACCTTGGTGTCAAAATTTGAACAGCTTTATAAATGGCATCAACATTGAGTTGAGATGAAATTAAAATACCAGTTTCTTCAGGAATAATTGTTTCAATGAGTCCCCCTTGAGCCACGCCAATGACCGGCTTTCCTGCTGCCATTGATTCCAAAGGCGACATACCAAAATCTTCATCTTTGGGGACATAAATTGTTGCAATGGCATTACCAACCAACGCAGCAAGTTTGTCATCGTCTATCCAACCAGTAAAAGAAATATGTGGTGCATTTTTTGCCAGTGCTTTTAGACGACCTAATTCTGGTCCACCTGATGTTACCACGAGTGGCTTATCTGGCATGTGTAAAAATGCCTGCACCACCTTATCCACTTGCTTGAGTGGGTCTAAGCGTCCCATTGATAAATAGTAATTTCCTTGCCCTCGCCAAGAAAAACGATTGGTATCACAAGGAGGATATATAATTTCAGATTCTTTACCTAAATGAGTTTGAATGCGTTTACGAATTTCTTTAGAATTCGCAATAATGACATCCATTTCATCAATGGCTGCCTCATAACGTGGTTGTAGATAATCAATAAAAGCCTGCAATAAAGAGCGAGAGCCAATGGGTAAACGGTCTAAGTAAAATTGTCGCTGGTCATAAACAAAACGTGGAGGCGTATGGCAATAAAGAATATTTTTACCTGTTTGATGAGAATGAACCGCTAACGGACTGTAAAAGCCACTGTAAATCACAGTATCATAGTCTTTGACGAATTCTGTGCGTGTAGAAAATGCACGCGCAAGTTTCAACTGCTTCCATAATGGGATAAAGCTATAAGCACCTAAATCATGGCAAGTGGTGTGATTATCATTAAAAGGGGCAACAAAAGGGTGATTAGAACGTGCAAACCCCCATCCTATATCTGTCCCTAAACCTTGGGCAAGCAAAGAGCAAAGCCTACCACCGCCTTCCAGCGATTCAAAGTAATCATGCAAAACAATCGTTTTCACGTTATTCTTTATTGTATTTTGTTAGTGGTCTGTTAATATTATTTGAAGTACTGAATTTAGAAGCCAGGAGAACAGC
Source organism: Thiotrichaceae bacterium (assembly GCA_016745055.1). Classification (GTDB taxonomy): domain Bacteria; phylum Pseudomonadota; class Gammaproteobacteria; order Beggiatoales; family Beggiatoaceae; genus JADGDF01. The sequence goes on from JADGDF010000038.1 coordinate 17,595, forward strand.
GTGATTTTATCTATTAACTGTTCTATTGTATGATTGACTTCTGATTCTGTATTCTGCTTTTTAAATTCTACCTTAAAAGTCTTCCCAATCGCTATCATGATCATAGTCATGGTGAACCGGTTTTGGTGGCGATGACATTGTTGGTTCTGAATGCACGACTTTTTTCGAGATTAATTGAGGCACATTTGTTCTTTCCATATTTATGGTATCAATTGCCATTAGTGAAGTTGTACCAATATTAAAAAATGCTACTTTATCTTTAAGGTTACTTGCTTGCTCCATAAGCGCTTCACTTGCAGAGGCTGCTTGTTCTACTAAAGCTGCATTTTGCTGAGTCATTTCATCCATTTGACTAATAGCCTTATTTACTTGATGAATGCCAGAGGATTGTTCTTGGCTGGCTGCGGCAATTTCAGCAATAATGTCACTTACTTTTTTCACGGCTGTAACAATTTGTGTCAAGGTTTCACCAGATTGATTGACTAATTTAGTGCCTTCTTCCACTTTATTGACGCTGTCACGAATGAGTTCTTTAATCTCTTTAGCAGCGGTTGCGCTGCGTTGGGCTAAATTACGCACTTCTGAAGCGACAACTGCAAATCCTCTTCCTTGTTCACCCGCACGCGCTGCTTCCACTGCTGCATTAAGTGCCAATAAATTAGTTTGAAAGGCAATTTCATCAATGACGCCAATAATATCGGCCACTTTTTTACTACTTTCAGTCATCGCAGCCATGGAGCGCACTGCAGTACTCACCACCTCGCCCCCTTTTTCTGCTTGATCTCGCGCGCCAATAGCAAGTTGATTAGCTTGTCTAGCATTATCAGCATTTTGTTGTACAGTGCTGGTCATTTGTTCCATACTAGCAGCCGTTTGCTCTAGCGAAGCTGCCTGTTCTTCTGTTCGTTGGCTGAGATTTAAATTGCCTTTAGAAATTTCATTGGCTGCAGTATTAACTAAGGTGGAAGTTTCATGAATTGAAGTAATAATTTCTGTTAGTCGAGTTACTGTTTCGTTTGCATCATTTTTGAGCTTTTCAAAGGTACCTGTATATTCTTTTTCTATTGTTTGGGTTAAGTCCCCTTTAGACATAGCAGAAAACATCCGCATAGTGTCTTCAATTGCATAATAGGTAAATTCAAGTATTTGATTAAGGCTTTCACCAAAAGTTTTAAAGAAACCTGTTTTACCTTCCAAATTAATCCGAAATTCAAAATTGCCTTCAGAGGCGGCTTGAATAACTTGGTTAATCTCTTGTTCTGTAGCGACTTCCAACGTTTTATCAGTAAACTCAACCACCATTCCTAGCCGGTCTCCATTTTCATCTACAACAGGAGTAATTACATGGTCAAGAACAACACCACCAATCACGACTCGAGAGCGATGGGTTGCATTGAGTTGATTAAGTATTTTACGCTGATGTTCAGGGTTTTTGTGAAAATTATTGATATTTGCCCCTAAAATATGATCAGTATGAAAACTGTGAAGGTCTTTACGAATATTATTAAGCTCTTTAGAAAATAATTTTTTCGCTGCTTCGTTGAGATAAATAATGCAATAATTTTTGTCAGTAATTAACATGCAAGTAGTAGCGTTATTAAGTGCGCTGTTAATACGAAAAGCTTCTTGTGCAATCCGTTTATCCTCATCAATACGCGCTTGCAATTGCGATTGCATGTGTTGCATACTGGCCAATAGCCCTGTGGTTTTTTTTGTATCAATTAATTTAGCACTTAAATCACCTTCTGCAATCCGTTTGGCAATCTCTGCCACCAAATTAGGTTCTCCACCAAGTTGTTTCATAATACCACGAGAAATAAGGTAACCAAAAAACAAACTCAGGACTGCTACAATGCTCATAATGACATATAACATGAAGTCTGTTTGTTTAACAAGTGTATGCGTTGCTTGATTTTGGGCCTGGAAATCCGCTTCAATGCTTTGTGACATATCTGTGGCATGTTGCTTTAATTTAGGACCAATAGCATCAAGCTTATGTTCAATGATTTCCTGTTGCGCAAGATAGTCTATTTTTAGCTTTTGAAATGTTTTGTAGTAAAATTCTACCGCTATTTTGGCTTGTTCTTCTACTTGATGAATACTTTCCACTTCAAATTTATGTAGTCTTGCAAAACCTGCTTTGGTTAACTGGTAATCTTTTTCAAAAGTTTTGACCCAATTTTTATCTCCTTCCTGGAAAAATTTAAAAGCACTCAAACGCATTAAAAGAAAGTGATGCTGGGTATATTCTGATGCATCCAATAATTCAACATTGTTGTGGGTTGCAGCAGTGTCACTTATTTTTTCTAATGTGTTTTCAGCTAAGGGTCCTTTTTGATCCAAAATTTCTGAAATTGTTTTTTTTCTGGTGTTAATTAATTCTATTATTTGCTCGAATTGTGATTTATAGGATTGAATACCCGTTTGAATATTGGTTAATAACCTTGTTCTGTTAGGGTGAATAATTTGTTTTTTAGCTTGGGTAAGCAAGGCTTCAAAACTAGCCAATGCTTGGTTAAGACTTTTTAAATCATCATCATGCTGATTGCGGATATATTCATTGGCGTAAAATCGAACCGACATAATATTAGCGGTCATAATATCAGCTAAATGTTGCTCCTTGGCTAAACCATCTGCTAAATCAGTTACAACTTGGTCAATTTTGTGCAGTTGATATAGTCCAATACTACCAATGGCTACCATCATAATTAAAGCAATAACATAACCTGAAAGAATTTTAGTAAATACTTTCATATTATTGAGTAGGTTAAAAATCAACATATTTTATCTACCTTTCACTTTTGAGCATTAAGCAGCTTGAGCGACATTTTCTACCACAGCAAGTTCTGCTGAATTCAGTAATCTATCTATATCTAAGACAATAACCATTTTGTCACTGACAGTGGCTAATCCCCGCACAAATTCAATACTAATTACACTACCAAAATCGGGGGCAGGTTTGATGTCACTTTCTGTAATATCATAAACATCGGAGACTGCATCAACGACAATGCCCATAATACGTTCTTTATTGCCAGAAATGACTTTTACCACAACCACGACCGTCATAGCACCATATTCGAGTTTTGGCAATCCAAAACGTAGTCTTAAATCAATAATGGGCACAATAGTGCCACGTAAATTGATGACCCCACAAATATATTCAGGGGTATTGGGTATAGGTGTGACGCGACTCCAGCCTTTGATTTCCTGCACACGTAAAATATCCACTGCATACTCTTCTGTTGCAAGTACGAAGGTTAGGTATTTGCTTGTCATTTGGGTATTGTCAGTCGTCATAATGACCTCTTTAAGCTTTTGTCTGGTTTTATTTGGCTAATAAGGAAGCAATTTTTACCGAAATATTCATTATTGATTGACTTCACGCCGTTACAACTTGCTGTTTACTTTGTTCAACCTTGACGAATTGGGCTAATTTTTGTTTGGGCGGCAAATCTACCTGATTACGAAAATTTTTAATTAATCCTGCTACGTCTAGGATGAGTGCCACATTGCCATCACCTAAGATGGTGGCACCTGAAATTCCTGAAATTTGTTTATAGTTGGTTTCTAAACTTTTAATCACAATTTGTTGCTGTGATAGCAATTCATCCACAAATAAGCCAATTTTTTGGCCATCGCCTTCAACAATGACCAGTAATCCTTCGTCTAACTTTGATGTGCTTGGCTCTATGCCAAACATAGCATACAGCCGAAGTATGGGGATATATTCATCGCGCAGTTTATAGACTTCAGCTTTGCCTGCCAAAGTATTGACAAATTTATGGTTAATTCGGAGGGATTCAATAATTGACAGCAAGGATAAAATGTAAATTTGTTTACCTACTCTGACTAGTTGCCCATCTAAAATGGCTAAGGTTAAGGGTAAACGGATATTAAAAGTAGTGCCTGTTCCCAGCTTAGACTGAACTTCGATGGTCCCTCCCAAGGAACGGATATTACGTCTAACAACGTCCATACCTACACCACGTCCTGATAAATCACTCACTTGTGCTGCCATGGAAAACCCTGGATGGAAAATCATTTCATACAAATGTTCTTCAGTAATACTGTCTTCTACACTCAGTAATTTTTTTTCAATGGATTTTTGCCGTATTTTTTCCAAGTCAATGCCTGCGCCATCATCACTGATTTGAATAATGATGTTACCCCCTTGATGAAATGCGTGTAAATGGAGAACACCTGTTTCCTCTTTACCTGCGGCAAGACGTTCTTCAGGCATTTCTATACCGTGATCTAGTGCATTACGGACCAAATGCACTAGGGGGTCACTCATTTTTTCTAAAACAGTTTTATCTAGTTCTGTATGTTCACCCGACAGTTTTAATCTGACTTTTTTATCCAATTGCATACTAAGATCGTGGACTAAACGTGGGAATCGGTTGAACGAATAGCTGATAGGAAGCATCCGTACACGCATGACACTTTCTTGTAATTCTCGTGTATTTCGTTCTAATTGGGATAAACCGTCTCGCAGATGTTGTAAACGCGATTGGTCAAAATCTTCACCTACCTGATCTAACATGGATTGGGTGATCACTAATTCACCAACAATATTAATTAAGGCATCTATTTTATCAATGCCCACTCGAATGGAATTTGTTTCTGTTGTAGAATGCTTAGGAGAGGAGGACTTGGTTTCATTCGTTTTTTTAGCAGGTATTGGCGTTACTTTAGCGATGGTTAAAGATGGTTCGATTGCTTCCGTGGTTAGTTTAGGTGTTTCTGTAAGTGGGGTAAGTTCTTGCTGGATACCCGCTTTGGGTATTTCCTCATCTGAGGCTGTTGGCTCAACAACATTTTCAGTTTGAATATCAACATCTGTTGTCTGGCTCAATGCAGTGATTTCAAGCTCACAATCATCAAATACCCAATCAAATACTTCTTCTATTTCTGCCCGACTGGCTTCGGAATGGAGGACTAGTTCCCAAGTTAGGTAACAAGATTGGGGATCAAGCTCTGCGAAATCTGGAATGTGTGAGGTATCTACATTAATTTCCAAATCACCAAATGATTCTAGTTCTCTAAAAATATGAATGGGATCATTTCCCGTTTGTAGCATAGTATGGTGAGGTTTAAAGCTGATGTGCCATTGGGTAGCGTTTTCTTCTGTCGTATCCGCAAGCTTATCAGCACTATTATCAATGGGGTGAGGGGCTATTATTTCGCTGGAAATTTCACTCACATCAAGTTTGACAGATATTGGCTGGGCAAGTGAATCACCAGAACCATCACTAAAAGGAATGAGAGGCTCATCCAGACAAGCTTCTAATTCTTGTTGGCAAATGATGATTTTGTCATCTTCACACTCAGTATTGTCTTGGGCACAATTTAGCATCATACGTAATACATCCACTGATTGTAACAGTGAATCTATCAATGATTGCGTAACCGTATGTCTGTCATTACGCATTTCATCCAACAAAGTTTCAATCGTATGAGCAAAGTGAACAACTTTGTCGAATTTAAAGATACCTGCTCCCCCTTTAATAGAGTGAGCAGCTCTAAAAATACTGTTAACATGTTCTTTGTCAACCGCACCCACATTTAAATCAAGTAACCCAGATTCCATGACATCAAGATTTTCAAAGCTTTCTTCAAAAAAAAGCGTTTGAACTTCATCCATATTAATTGTCATAATTACTATCCCAATACTTTTCTAATAGCAGCCAATAGTTTATCTGGGTCAAATGGTTTACGCACCCAACCCGTTGCACCTGCTGTTCTGGCAATTTGTTTTTTTTCAGGATCTGTTTCTGTTGTTAACAGTAAAATTGGCTTAAAACGATAACTTGGTAGTGCGCGTAATTCTCGCACCAAAGAAAGTCCATCAAGCAATGGCATATTGACGTCGGTAATCACTAAATCAAACTCTCCTTGTTTTGCCAATTCCAACGCTTGTGCGCCATTGATGGCTTGAGTGACTTCGTGGCTTGCTGAACTTAATGTATAAGTGACCATTTGTCGCATTGCAGCCGAATCATCACTAATCAATATATGTGCCATTTTTATGCTTCATGTAGAATGTTATGGAAAGTTTAATTACCTTATGTTAGTCAAACGTTTAAACTTTATCAAATTTTACCAGATATTTGAGTAGCCTATTCAATTTATGAATTATACTGTTTTATTTGTATTGTTACCCTAAATACCATTGATTAACTACTTCATAGTGCACACCTGCCTGATGCATTTCAGAACGGACTAAATAAAAATGATTAGCTGTCCAAATCAGCGGTTTTATCATCGGTAATTCCTTAATAGGCAACACTTTACGCATTAAGGTGGCATGTAGTTGATATGTAGGTTTTTCAGGTTGATAACCACAAGCTGTTAAAGCAGTTGTCAAATTTTTGACCAATGTAAGTAATTCATTAGGCACTTTCTGGGTACCTAAATATAAAATACGTGGCTTGATCCAATAACCCAGCTCATTTAAATTCAATTGGAAACTTTTTTCCTGGAGTCCATCGGCAACTTGTAGCATACAATTTTTAGTAAAACCACTGACATTTCCAAGAAACGCCAATGTAATATGCAAATTGTTTGCATCAACTACTTTCCCACAAATCATTTGAGCAATTTCTTGAGTCAGTTGGTCTAGTTGTTGGCGTAGGTCATCAGATGGCCATAATGCGAAAAATAAACGTTCAGTCATATTTAATTTCGTCACATTACAGTGAATGGACGTTCAACATATAAATTAACACATAATTTAATGCTTAGAATAACATATTATTAACTTATTTTTTAGCGAGTAAAAGAGTTAATAACGCCTTTTCATCCTTCTTTACTTATGATGCTTATCCCACCACAACTCTAAACCTTGTGCATTTAAAGTAGCATCCATTGTTAACATTCGACGACAAGTTTCTTTTGGTAAACGACAACTATGCACTTTTAATTCTTCTAAAAAATAATTCATAATTGTATCAATAAGTAAGGTGTGACGTTGATCACCTGAATCTCCAACTGATGTGATAATTTCCACTAGTTTATTAATAGAATGATGGAGTTTATTTGCGAGTTGTGACACATGAATGACTTTGCCATAATGAGTGAGATACATAGCCTTAGGTTGCCAAGTCATTAAACGGTCAATTGATTGATGCCAGATATCTGGTTCAAGCTGCACTGGCGTGGTTGTCGCAAAAATGAAAGCTCCTGCTTCTGTATCAAATTCACGATAAGAAATGCCAAAGGTATCACCAGTAAAAAAGCTTTGACTGTGTTCATCAAAAATACAAAAATGGTGTCTTGCATGACCAGGTGTATCAACAAAAGTTAAGGTGCGACCATTTAAAGCAACGGTATCACCTTCACCAGCTTCAATGACTCGAGCCTCAGGTACTGGGGTAATTTCACCATAATGAGATTGAAAAGCAGTTTTTCCGTAAACAGCTGTTGCCCCTTCAATTAAAAGTGTGGGATCAATCATATGTTTGGCACCACGCGGATGGACAACTAATTGAGCCTGAGGGAATAACTGCATTAATTTACCAGCACCACCAGCATGATCCAAATGTACATGGGTAACAATGACATATTTTACATTTTCTACTGGAATTTTTTTCAGATGCAGGGTTTCAAGTAAATGAGAAGCTGAATGGCTTGTACCACAATCAACATAAGCGGCTTCTTGCCCTTCTATAATTAAATGGCTGGCCGCTAAATGAGGGCGTACAAAACTGGTATCAATTGTTGTGATTTGATAATCATGGTCTTCAAAAAGTACATTATTCATAACTGTCATTTTTTAGTAAAATTTGCATAATTGTTGTTTATGATTTTTTAAATATATTTTCAACAAATCATGTTGACCCTTCAAGGCATGTAAGATAAATTTACACGCCATTAGGTGCATAACTTTGATTTGCGCTTGAATAAAACACTTTGTACTATGTAGGGTATAGCTTAGAAAATAAGTATACACTACATGAGTATTTCGTTTGATAGCGAGCATACTTTTAGAGAATAACCCATTATAATTATTTACTTTTACTCTATCACTGCCGATAAAACAACGTAAGTAATCAATTTGTATTTTACCTTTTATTATGAAGATTAGCGAAAAAAGGATTACCAATGGCTGAAGCAAAAGTCAGTCGTGCATGGCTATTAAACTTTGGTCATGGACTTCAAGCAGCAGTCGGGGCACATGAAATGTCCCACGTACTTTTAGAAGCGACACTTTACCAAGTGCCACTCACGCCTTGGTTTTGTAACGAAGTAATGGTATGGCAGGGCATCATCTTACCCGTGATGAATGTACCCAGTTTAATTGAAGGGCAAAGCACATCTGCGCCTCAAAAGCTAATTATTGGCATTGGTCTTTATCAAGACGATCCACAGAAACCTGCTCATTACTGTGCTTTTCATTTATTGGATACACCAGAAAGTATTTATATTACTGATGATCAAGCCTGTGAATTACCCGTCACGCAATTATTTTGGAAACCACTGGCCACTTCAGCATTTTCTATTGAAGGTAAAAGTACCCCCATTATAGATTTTGCAGCCTTATTTTCCGAAGGCATTGGAGACTTTACATTTAAAACAACGACTAAAAGAAATAGGGCAATGGTTTAATATTAACCTTTATATTTTAATGTTTTACTTAAGAAGTGCGTAACATTGTTTAATAAATAGAACAACAAGCAAAAAATCCTCATTTGGGTTAAAATTTCCCACGTTTCCGCAACAACCTCACAGGTTTCTATTCTACAATTTACGAAGAGAGATAATTACATGATAAATGTGTATTACGATAAAGATGCTGACATATCTTTAATAAAAAATAAGAAAGTCGCCATCATTGGATACGGTTCTCAAGGACACGCCCATGCAAACAATTTAAAAGACTCTGGTGTAGAGGTGGTTGTTGGTCTGCGAGAAGGCTCACCCACAGCACAAAAGGTTGCCGCAGCAGGTTTACAAAGTAAACCCGTTGGAGAAGCTGCAGCTTGGGCGGATGTTGTAATGATTTTAGCCCCTGACGAACATCAAGCTAAACTGTATCGAGACGAAATTGACCCCAACATCAAAGATGGCGCAGCGCTTGCTTTTGCCCACGGATTTAATATTCACTTTGGCCAAATTGAACCGCGTGAAGCTTTAGATGTGATCATGATTGCGCCTAAAGGTCCAGGTCACTTAGTACGTTCTACTTATACTCAAGGAGGCGGTGTGCCTAGCTTAATTGCTGTGCATCAAAATGCCTCTGGTCAAGCAAAAGACATTGCACTTTCTTACGCTTCAGCCAATGGTGGTGGACGTGCTGGTGTCATCGAAACCAACTTCCGTGAAGAAACTGAAACTGATTTATTTGGGGAACAAGTTGTACTTTGCGGCGGTTTAACTTCTTTGACCCAAGCTGGTTACGAAACTTTGGTTGAAGCTGGCTATGCGCCTGAAATGGCTTACTTTGAATGCTTACACGAGTTAAAATTAATTGTAGATTTAATGTATGAAGGTGGGATCGCCAACATGCGTTACTCCATTTCTAACACAGCTGAATACGGTGATTTAACACGTGGTCCGCGCATTATCACTGATGAAACCAAAGCTGAAATGCGTAAAATTTTGAAAGAAATTCAAACAGGTGAATTTGCTCGTGAATTTATCACTGAAAATCAAGCAGGACAAGCGACTTTTAAAGCTAAACGTCGTATTGGACGTGAACACTCCATCGAAGAAGTTGGTGGAAAGTTGCGCTCCATGATGCCTTGGATTAAAGCCAATAAACTCGTTGATCAAACGAAAAATTAGATTATTTATGTAGGCAAGCTTAATGCTATATAATCCTTTTACCCCCTCGCCCTTCCTCAGGAATAGGAATTAAATAACGTCCATCAGTTTCCATCAGACCTAGCAGGTTTTAAAAACCTGCCAGGTCTTGTTTCTGATTTTGTTTAGTTCCTGTTCCTCAGTAAGAAGGGGAGTCAGGGTGGTTGAAGCAATATCCTTAACCTAATGTTTAGGCAAAACCTCCTCCAATATTTTTAGTTGATTAATTAACTCAACTTCAGTTCCATCATTTAATAATGTGTAATCTGCAATGGCAATTGGACCACCTTTTTCCAAATTTTCTATTTCTGAAAAGTCGCGTTGTTCTGCTTCTACTAAAGTTAAAGGTCGAAACTTCCTCTGGGTTAATCTCTCATAACGTATTTTTTTCTCACAACTAATGGCAACAACAGACAGTTTATTACCTAATAATTTTTTGAGTAATTTATATTCAGAAAAGCTGTATAATCCATCAATACATATTTGTTGGTTATTTTTTAGCACCTGTTTAATAATAGGCACTGAAAGGTGAGCACAAGCAGCCATGCCATGAATTTTACGAATATCCTCTCTGACAATTTTTTCATTCGTTGGATTGACTGTTAACCCACGTCGTTTAACTTCGTCTAACACAAGCTGCCCAAAATACAATAAATAAAAGCCTTTTTCTTTAAAATAATGACCCGCAACACTTTTGCCAGAACCTGGCATACCAACAAATGCAATAACATTCATAATTTTTACTCAAACTGCTTAATCATGATAATTTGAGTTAAACCCATTACATGCTTTCGTAAGTTTACTCAAACAGCTTACTTTTCACAAGCTTATAATATTAATTTGATTTTTGTATATTTTTTATTAAAAACGTTCAACACATGTTTAATTTAACCATTTAATTTTCTACGTTATTCTGTATTCTATTTTCTGACTTCTGTATAATTATTATTTACTCTACAATTTAACTGAACGTGTGCTATGCAATCCATTGATACGCTTATCTTTGCAAGTTGGATTATTCCTGTTGAACCCGCAGGCGTGATATATGAACATCATGCAGTGGCCGTCCATGAAGGCCAAATTTTAGCCATTGTACCAAGTGATCAAGCCGTTAGACAATTTTCAGCCAGTATCACCTACCGTTTACCGAACCATGTGCTGATTCCTGGATTAATTAATGCGCATACTCACGCGGCAATGACTTTGTTGCGTGGATTTGCAGATGATATGCCTTTACATGAATGGCTAACCAATTGGATTTGGCCTGCTGAACAAGCCTGGGTTAGTGAATCTTTTGTAGCAGATGGCACTAGATTAGCGGTTGCAGAAATGCTACGTGGTGGAGTTACTTGTTTTAATGACATGTATTTTTTTCCTGAAACAATGGCAAACGTGGCTAGTAAAGCAGGCATTCGTAGTGTAGCGGGATTAATCGTGATCGATTTTCCAACAACTTATGCCCAAAATGCAGATGAATACTTGCAAAAAGCGCAAGCTATGTATGAGCAATTTAAAGATCACCCACTCGTTCATTTGGCTTTTGCTCCACATGCACCTTATACCGTTTCTGATGCGCCTTTAGAAAAAATAAAAACTTTATCTGAAGATTGGCAAATTCCCATTCATATCCATGCGCATGAAACAGCTAAAGAAGTAGAAGATGCTGTTGCACTATTGGGAGAAAGACCATTATCCCGCTTGAATAAATTAGGGTTGCTTTCACCACGGTTGCTGGGTGTCCATATGACTCAGTTACGCAATGAAGAAATTGATTTATTGGCAGAAAAAGGGGTAAATATTGCCTATTGCCCTGAATCTAATATGAAACTCGGCAGTGGTTTTTGTCCTGTACATAAATTGACAGCAGCGGGCGTCAATGTCGCTTTGGGGACAGATGGGTCTGCCAGTAATAATGATTTAGATATGCTTGCTGAAATGCGGATTGCAGCTTTATTAGCAAAAGGATTGAGCAAAGATGCGAGTATCATTCCTGCCTCTGAAGCCTTGCAAATGGCGACCTTAAATGGTGCCAAAGCCTTAGGTATTGATCATATCACGGGATCACTCGTACCTGGAAAAGCGGCAGATATTGTCGCAATTGATATGCAAGAACTGGAAACGCAACCCATGTACAATCCTCTTTCTCACTTAATTTACGCCGTGGGTAGAGACAAAGTCAGTGATGTTTGGGTGGCAGGCAAACACTTACTAAAGTCTAGAGTGCTAATTTCTTTGGATCTGCACGAAATTAAAGCAAGCACAACTGCGTGGCGAAATAAAATCATATCAACAGCTAAAAACGCTCATCAATAAAAGGTAAAAATATTATGCGTCCAAGTGGCCGAGCGCTTGATGAATTAAGGCAAGTACAATTCACCCGCCATTATACCAAACATGCAGAAGGTTCTGTGTTAGTCGAATGTGGACATACCAAAGTCATTTGTAATGCCAGTATTGAAGAGCGTGTACCACGTTTCTTAAAAGGGGCGGGTCAAGGCTGGGTAACTGCGGAATATGGTATGTTGCCACGCTCTACTCACCAACGTATGCAAAGAGAAGCCAATTTTGGCAAACAGGGGGGGAGAACCTTAGAAATTCAAAGATTAATTGGGCGTTCTTTACGTGCTGTAGTTGATTTACAAGCTTTGGGAGAAAGAACCATCACTTTAGACTGCGATGTTATTCAGGCTGATGGTGGGACACGTACCGCTTCAATTACAGGCAGTTATGTCGCTTTAGTTGATGCAGTTAATGTGTTGCAAAAAAAACGTAATATACCAAAAAATCCCATTCATGGAGCAGTTGCCGCAATTTCGGTCGGTATTTACCAAGGGGAACCCATTTTAGATTTGGATTACAAAGAGGATTCTGAAGCGGAAACAGATATGAATATTATCATGAATGATGCCAGCGCTTTTATTGAAATCCAAGGTACGGCAGAAGGCCATGCTTTTCGAGAAGATGAGTTACAATCCATGCTTAAGCTTGCAAAAACAGGTATTCAACAACTACTTGAAGAACAGCAGGCTGTATTAGCAACATAGTTAAAGTGCAAAACTTATTTTTAAAAAGTAAGTTTTGCACATCTTAGATTTTGGTAGTGTCCTGGTGTCTCGCAAAGTTTTCTTGACGCTCACAGAACATTCACTTGTGTAGATACCTTCCCTATCAAGCTGTTCATCATTTGTTTACAGTATACTCTCTTTTTATCTCGTCAATCTCTTGATTTGGGAGTATATTCAAAAACGACTGGTTTGGTATAAGATGTCTTACTTTTCCAGAAGGGATATCCACTTCAGATACATACTGACGTATACCAACATATGCTTTTGAACTATCCAATGAAAGTACAATTGAGTTTGGGTATAATCCATCCCATAAGGTTTTAGCTATAATTTTTATATCATCAATTCCTACTATGTAATTTGACGAAATCCCGCATTTTTAGGTAAACGAGTTTTAGAGAATTTCATCCCCGGTTTGTGTCACGAAAACGTGTCATGGCTAGCTTCTTGATATATTCCAATAGACTTATGAAATACAACAATAAAGCTATGATCGTTATATATATCAAACAGTTCGGGAGATTCATGACATTTAGTAATTATGTTTGTAGTCCATATCCCATTTTTATTGACTATTTCAATAGAGTTGTATCACGGAATTTAAGATGGTATTTTGCGAAAAGGAGGATATAAGAAAGAACAAGTTTTGTAAACTTAGGAGAACGAGTATGAAA
>JADGDF010000039.1 GCA_016745055.1 Thiotrichaceae bacterium
AACAGGCATTCGATTCATCCGTTATTGTTACTCTAAATATTAACCAGTTTGAATCCAATCAGACAAGGAATTTCTTAAATTGATGCCTATGGGATAAGCAACAACGTAACCCGACAGAACGTGCCATTTCACCAATTTGTCGAGTCACAACCCCAAATCGTAGGTCGGGTTAGCGACAGTGTAACCCGACAGAACGTGCCATTTCACCAATTTGTCGAATCACAACCCCAAATCGTAGGTCGGGTTAGCGACAGCGTAACCCGACAGAACGTGCCATTTCACCAATTTGTCGAATCACAACCCCAAATCGTAGGTCGGGTTAGCGACAGCGTAACCCGACAGGACGTGCCATTTCACCAATTTGTTGGGTAGCAATCCCAAATCGTAGGTCGGGTTAGCGATAGCGTAACCCGACAGAACGTACCATTCCATAGATTTGTCGGGTTACGGTTTTTTGCGTTGCAAAAAAGCCTAACCCGACCTACCTGGCTTGGTTTGCAATTTAATAAAACGGATAAGTGGGAATGCCCTTTCCGGGAAAAAGACAATTTAATGTGTTTAATTCATGACTTGAACACCATCCATTATAAGAATCAGAACGACTCTGTTTTTCTATTTTTCTACGACGTTCCAATGTACCATCAAGTTCATGTAGGTTATTCCTTCTACCCTCTAACTTCGCTTGAAGTTCTTTAGGCAATGATTCATTACATTTGACTCCTGTTTTAGCCTCCTTTAGTTTATTGTAGGTAAACTTGAACATTTCCATATCTCTATCGTAGTATTTAGAGAGAGTTGTATTATCAGGTTCTCTTCTTGCTAACAAATGTCCTGAGTCAGCTACAGTTCCTGCAATACCAAAAACAACAGCTCCTGCAAAACCAAAACTCATACCACCTGTATAAGCTGCTGTTCCTGCTATCCCATTATTAAAATATGCCGAATAGTTTTCATGTGACCAGGAATCTTGATAAGAATGTAATGTACTCCCTATTTCTGTGAGATTGCCTTTTCTTATTGCACTTTCTAATGGTTTAGATGCCCATTGTGAATTTCTTACTGTTTTCTCATAAACATTTTTTGCAGGAAAATGATATTTTAAGGAAAAAGGATTATAAGGTGAAGTTCCCCAATTTAAGTCCATATTAAGATTAGCCTTAGCAATTGTATTAGCATTTGATTCATTAAAACCTGCATACTTAGCAATATCATAAGTTCCCCAATAGTGTACATTTTCCCCGTAAAGCCCAAACGGATCAATAAAAGAAACAGGATTCCCTTCCACATAAGCATACCGATTCAAACTCTGTCCATCACCAACATTCCCCAACAAAATATCCTGATTAACAAACCGCCGAATCTCTGGACTATAAAACCTAGCCCGCATATAATACAAACCGTTTCCATCCGACATAACCCCATCACGCCCATTATACAAAAACGGAGTCATCGATGAATCACCACTCACCAACTGAGCAAAAATCGAATACTCAAACCGCTCAACCACATCACCAGAAATATCCGTCAAAGCAACCGTACTACCACGCAAATCATAATGATAAGCCTGATAACTACCACCAGTTTCTTCCCCAATTAAACCCAAACCATACACATAAAAAATTGACGTACCATCAGAATCATCCTTAACCAACACCTGACTCAAAACAGCTTGAGGATTAACCACATAACGAGTCATTTTACCTTGACTTTTAACCGCAACCCGATAATTCTCCGCATTATAAAAATAACCCGTATCCCCAACTTGACTCAACCGATTCCGAGAATCAAATTGAAATGCTTGCATAGAACTATCTAACGGCCCACGAATCATATTACCATCTGCATCAAAATCAACCGCTTCACCATTATAACTAGCAAGCCGATTCGCATCCGTATAACTCATAGTCGCATCCAAAACTGGCGGTTTTAAAGTTGGTTGCTCATCCCGAATATTGCCCACCTTATCATACCGAAAAGTAAAATCAGTAATTACCTCACCACTAATATCAACTTGTCGCACCAACTGACCGGCCCTATCATAACTACGAGTCATCACTGTGCCATTTGGTCGAATTTCACGCACCAACTGTCCATTAGCATTCCATTCATAACTAGTTACCCGTCCAGCCCAATCCGTAACTTGCACCAACTGATTTGCCTTATCATAAGCATAATTAACCGCTTTACCATCAGGATAAACCAAAGTAGCTAAATTACCCACTGCATCATAAACATACTGAAGAATATTTCCCTTTGTATCCGTATATTTAACCACCCGATTCAAAGCATCATATTCACGCTGAATCGTGCCAGTTGCATCAGTGACGGTCAATATATTATTATTCGCATCGTAACTGTAAGTAATCGTACCATCAGCATCAGTGATTTCAACAATCCGTCCAATCGCATCATGCTGAATTTGCCTAACCTGTCCACGAGCATTAGTAATTTCAGTCAACAAATCTTTGGCATTATAACCATAAGTCTGCCGTCCACCACTACTTATAACATTTGCTACCAAACGACCTTTTTTATCAAACTCAAATTTAGTTTTATGACCATTAGGATCAACTAATTCCGTCCGTTGACCTTCTGAATTAAAAGCTTGCGAACTACGACCATTTAACGCATCTACGCTGGCAATCAATTGATCAAGTTCATCATATTCCAATGTTGTAACCCGCTGTAATGCATCTTGAATTTGAGTTAAACGATTCACCGCATTATAATCAAACCCAGTAACACGGCCTAATGCATCAGCCACTTGAATTGGATTATCCGCTTTATCATAGCGGGTTTGCATCGTGTTGCCTAACGCATCTGTCATTTTCACAAGCCGGTCTACTGCATCATAGTTGCGTTTTTGTTTATGACCTAAAGGATTAACTGTTTTTATCAACCGACCTTTGGCATCATAGACCAGACTGGTTTTATTACCTTTGGCGTCAATAATGGCTTGTAATCTGTCCAGCACATCATACTGATATTTCGTCACATTCCCCAACACATCCTCAACTCGAATGAGATTATTATGCGCATCATACGCATAATGCGTGACATGGCCGTTTTTATCTTGCTGAATTAATACATTACCGTTAACATCAAACGTTTGATGAGTTGAAAAACCTAACGCATCCTCAGTTTTTATTAACCGCCCCAACGCATCATAGGTGAACTGAGTAGAAAAACCTTCAGCATCCACAATTTCAACTGGCTGATTCAATACACCGTAGCTCACTTCCACCGCTTGGCCTAATTCGTCAATGGTTTTGATGACATTACCCAAAGGATCATAAGCCCATTGCTTTTCTGAGCCATTAGGAGAAATTGCGTTAACGACTCGTCCCAATGCATCTCGTTGAATTTCAGAGGTATGATGATTGGCATCCGTCAGCTTGATTAACTGATCTTCCCCATTATATTCATAGTGTGTTTGCCGATTTAAGGCATCAATAAGGGTCTTTAAATTACCGTTACGATCAAAAATGCGTTGAGTCACTTGACCCTTTACATCCTTAAATGTAACTAAGTTATTTCGACTGTCATAAGTCATGTACACTTTGCGATTGAGCGAATCAGTGACAGATACAATACGATCCAATGGGTCATAAGTGAGTGTTGTGGTTTTCTTATTTTCGTCTGTTACGCTGATAACACGCCCTGCATTGTCGTAATCCAAAGTTTGCGTATTACCTTTAGCGTCAGTAATCGTTGCAATTCGCCCTTTGCGATAAGCGTAAGTCGTTGTTGCGCCTTTAGGCAGAATAACTTTGACTAATTGCTGTTGTGCATTATATTTAAATCGGGTGATTTGTCCGTTCGGACTGGTTTGGCTGATCACATTATTATGAGCATCATAAGCAAAGGCTGTCGTTTGCTGCGCATGATTTGTCACTGTAAGCAAATTACCACGACTGTCATAACTTAAATGGGTCTTTAAATTTGCAGGATTAGTCACTGCAACTAAATGACCATTTGCATCATAGGTAAATCGTGTAATGCTTCCTTTTGCATTAGTTTCAGTGACTCGACGACCAAAAACGTAGTTATAATACGTTGTTGCACCCAGTGCATTTTGCAAACTCACTAGTTGGTAGTTATCGGCATAGGTGTAAATGCTTTCGTTGCCATTGCGATCAGTGACGGTGGTGTTGCTTCGCTGATCTGTTTCGTCATAACTCAATTGAAACAGTTGATTGTCTTTAATGCCATCATCTTGCGTAATGATACGTCCTTCACTGTCGTAAGTATTCGTGAATAAACGCACACCATCTCCATTGGTACCTGTTAAGGTTTGCCCAAATTCGTTATAGGTATAAGTCGTGGTTTTGCCAGCAGCGTCTGTGATAGTTGTGAGGTTATGGTCATTATCGTATCCAAGATGCACTTGTCGATTGAGAGAGTCAGAGAGAGTTGTCAATAAACCCTGACTGTTATACGCATACTTCAGAAACACCCCAGATACAGGCTCAATCACTTGCAGCAACCGTCCCGTGTTATCCCTTTTAAATTCAATAGCTTGACTCTGTTGATTACGGAGTGCAACAAGCCAACCGTTGGAATCAAATTGGTAAGTGGTTTTATTTTGGCGCGTTAAAGTAAAACTATCATCGGCGTTGGTGACTAATGTATCGTATAGCGTGACCAAATCTGTGCCAGTGAATTTTCCATTCCCTCGGTGTTTGAAAACATTAGAACGATTGGCCGACCAATGCACTTCAATATCGCCACTGGGTAAGGCTTGCAATTGGGTGTCAAAATTATTCAAATTCCAACTTCTACCTGTTACGCCTTTGGTCAGTAACAACGAGTTATAATTAAGCGTTGCTGAAATGGGTAAGACGCCTTTAACACTGAGTAATTCATGCGTTAACACCTGTGCGCCTGTTGCAGTGTCAATAGGATCAGCAACTAAACAATTCGAGCGACACTGTGCGGGTTGGGAACGTCTTAACCTAGAACTTGTGTTGTAACCCGTATAGCGAGCGGTTGGATAGCTAGATTTTACAGTCACTGATCGACTAACCGCATAACTTTGCTTACCACTACTATCTTCTGCAAGTGCTACCCAACTAAAAGAGCCACTACGCGGATAGCGGTAAGTCAAACTCACTGTTTGACCATTGGATGCATAGCGTGTTTCCCAATTTCCAATCGCCCGCCAATCAACTTTGATTTTTCTCAAATTGCTATTGGGATCAGTGGCACGTAATCTGATGGTATAAGGTTGACCAACTCTGGCTGTTGACGGAGCATCAACGATTTCAATTTTGGGATGTCCCCAAAACGTCGTTGTTTTTTTAATCGTGAATGTATCGCTTCGTTGATTACCCGCAATATCGTAAGCTTTCACGGTAATGATATTATTACCCTTTTGCAGTGAAAAAGTTTTACTCCAATTGTAGGATGTAGAATTAACATTGCTGCTCGTGCTAATACGATTACCATTTGAGTAAAATTCAATTCGACTCAATTTGCCCTGATCTGAAGCATTACCACTTACCGTGATGGTTGAATTAGACGTTGAATAGTTTGAATTGCTTGTGGGGCTGGTGATGTTTATTGTTGGGTTGATATTGTCAGGCATAGCTCGTGTGACAGTTAAATAACGTTTACGACTGTTACCCATCTGATCATAAGCTTTGACAGTAATAACATTATCACCTTCCTGTAGTGATATAGTCTTACTCCAATTATAAGATTTAGAATCAACATTGATGGTATTTAAGTAGTTACCGTTTCTGTAAAATTTAATACTGTGAATTTTGCCCTGATCATAAGCATTACCTCTGATAGTGATGTTTCGACTAGACGTAGAATAATTTGAACTACTTGTTGGACTGGTAATATTAATACTGGGAGGAGTATTGTCAGAAGGAGGAGGTGGGTTACTACTGCCTCCAGAAGAACTTCCAATAGTTATTTTTAGCGTTTTGGTATCGCAATCTGTTGATTTACTTTCTTGACAAACATTAGGATACCTTGAATAAGGTATGCAAGAACATACCTTCACTATGCCTTGGTAAGTTCCATTTGGGACACTCCTGTACGTAAAAGTAAAGTTTCCAGAACATGACGTTTGAGGCGAACTACCATTACCGTTAGACAACATCCATTTTTCTCTTTTTTCCCAAGAAAAATCACACTTGCTAGTTGTGGAACCATTTGCTTTCCAAGTAATATTAGCACTACGAACATCAGAGTAATAAGGTTTAGTTACTTCATTTGGAGTAATTGTTAATTGTATTGCCTCAACGGGTAATACAAAGAAAAAGAACAATAAAAATATTGAACTGTGTTTGAGCTGTAGCTTCATGGTTACTTTCCTTTTTGTTAATTAACAAGCTTAAAGAACAAGGAGTTTATAACTTCCACAAGATTTCAATCAGACCTGGCAGGTTTTGAAAACCTGCCAGGTCTTGTTTCGTATCTTATTTAATTCCTCGGTCTACTCGACCTTAATTAAAAACATACATCTGGCCAGGTAATCCCCTCAATATCAATTGGTTTAGACATATCAACAGGTGGATTCAACTTTCCAGCCTTAATATCACAAGTCTCAACATCCAACGCATAAATACTCAGATTTTCATCATCATGCATTCCTAATAGCAAACGATTGTCTGGCTCTGGCAACATCTCCAATGCTTCAATTTCACCCTCAGGTAACTGACACTCAATCACTACCGGTTCAGCTTGAGTGTTATAAGCCACTAATGTTTTGTCCTGAATTGTGTACAATATCTCACCCTCATTATCCCAGCTTATATCTTCAATTGACCCAGTATAAGAAATCACCAAAGTGCTCACTGCAGTCGTTGGGTCAATTTTAATTAAACCTTCTGTTTCAGCAGCACCCCATAAAGTACCATCGGGCATAAATGATAAACCATTAATTTCATCAAATCCTGTATCTCCTACTAATGTCAAACCACCTGTTTGAGCATTCAACACATACAAATGACCAGGACTCAATCCATCATCACCCGATGTCACAAAAATTTGACCGGTTTGTGGATGGGCATCCATCGCCTCAATATCATGATTTTCATAAAGAGCGCCGAGCAACTTAATATCAAATTGATCTGACTCTTCATCAAAATGCATAGTAAAAAATTGGGAATCTGATTTATTTCGATCATGAACCGCATAAAGTTGACATTGGGTTAGACCATCTGAAGTGATACTGATTATATTTTCACTATTTTCACCTACCACAATGTCTTGAGCAGTAAAATTGTGCATGTTTTTCTTCGCAACTAACGTATAAGTGCCAGCTAATAACCCCGTCAGTTGAACATAACCATTTTCATCACTCACAATCGTTTGGTTATTGAGAGTGATCATCACCCCTGTAAGTGAATTACCATCATCATCTTTAGTATAAATTTCAAGCATATACTCAGGTAAATCAGTTGTTGTAACAGCTAAAATATTTCCACCTGCATCATAGGTATAATGAGTCATTTGAGCAGTTTCAATATTAGTTACTGTCACAAGACGATTAAGTTCATCATAGGTATAGCTATCACTTGCAAAAATAGTGTTAATAAACATAAAGTTAAACAATAGTGCAACAAACATTGCTTTATTCATGAAGCTCACATTTCCCTCCTTAACGTAAAATTAAAAAAACATTTGTTTGCTAAGTGTAACAAAATATTTGTTACCTTACATGTAACAAGTTTACGGTTGTTTTATTTCTACTATGTAATTTGACGGAATCCTGCATTTTTAGGTAAACGAGTTTTAGAGAATTTCATCCCCGGTTTGTGTCACGCAAGCTTGTCATCAATACTTCTACTTAACCCGTAAGAGATTTTTTTACGCCATCACATTACCTAACGTTCCATAATTATCATCGCCATTAAATTAGAATTATTAGCTATTAAAATAGAAAGATTTAGGGTAATTGATTAAGACTAAAAAGCTGAAAAAAAAAAGTAGGAAATAGATAAAGAGGGAAGCTAAAGTTTTATAAAGGAAAGAGAGTAAGCAATAGATGATTCAAAGCTCATTTTGCAGAATTGAAGTCTATGAAATAAGAGCTTGGCGAATTTAGATATAGGAACGATAAGAAGGGTTTAGAAAGCATCCTTGCTTTACTCAGTAGATACTGCCTTGAGTTAAAGCTCCATTTAACTTAAAGATTTAGCACGTTGGGTTTTGTTTCTCAACCCAACAGTACAGCTATTGTCTATGGGTTAGCAGCCGCATTTGCAAGTCCATTCAATGCTTTTCCTATTTTCGTAATGACTTTTGCACAATTTTCGCTAATACCATGTCTTTCAGCAACGTACTTAGGGTCATTATACGTTATCCAAATTATCCCTTTATCATCTTTCCAAATTAATACTTTTTGAGGAAGATCAATACCCGTTGTTTGATTGCACTGCATCAGTGGTGTTCCAACTTTAGGATTACCAAAAATTAGTAATTCAGTGGGTTCTAACTTCAAGTCAATGTTCTTAGCAGCTTTGGAATGATTGATTCTGTTAAAAAGGGTTAAACCTTTTTTCTTTAGAATATGTTCAAAACGATCGGCAACTTCCTCAACGCTACCATCAGTACTTTGGACGTTAATTAAGCCGTTTGCAGAGACTAATGGCGCAAATAAAAAAAGAATGATCAATAATAATTTATGCATAATATTAAATTTCCTGAGTTAAAAACTATTTAATGCACAGAAGGTAACATTATATCTATGTGAGAACATATTTGTAATCTATTTCCAAATTTTACCAACAATCCTTATAATTTAATGAGTTACATAAGTTCTTTCACAAACGAAGCAAATCGTGGCAACGGGCAGTTTGTACAGATGCTGTCCTATTTTTAGTTTGTAACATTTTGAAAATATTACTAATATTATTTTTAAGTATCCTGATTTATTTCTGAGGTATACCAAAGTAACTTACATGTTGCATCAAAATAAGGTCGCCTGACATCTAATAGGTTAATATTAACAGGTCTGAGTTGTTTAATATCGCAGCTTTGTAAGTTAAAAAGGCCAATGGGTTGTTCAAACTGGAATCCTTTGGATAGCTTGAACATATCTCCTTCATGCAATAAACCTAACCTCAAAATAATTTGGGTTTCATAGGCTTTGATTTCAGGTTCTAACATTAAATGGGGTGTTTTATACGTTGCTTGTTCTAAAATTTCATATTTGATATTTTTTAGGTCGGGTAGTTGCAATAATGTTAATAAATTAACAACTTGTTCTTCAACATTTAAACGTTGTTCTTCAACATTTAAACCTTTTTGCTGTTGAAAAAAACCTTGCGAAGCTAATTGATTAAACTGCTCAAAATAATTTGTATTCACAATCTCCAATATATCTGCTAAATGTGCATGTTGTACTTGAACTTGTTGTAATGATTGCCTTTGATTTTGTTCCCACTCCACCATTTGCTGGTAGTAAAAATAACTTCCTCCTACCATACCAGCTGCGCTTAATAAGCAAATAAATAGGATAATAATAGCAACTTTAAGTACAGACCAATCAATTTCAATCATTTTATTTGGTGTTGGCGTAAGCGTGTTCAATTAAAATTTCAACCGCAAAAGGAATGTCTTCAACTTGATTTTCTCGACCAATATTTCCTTGCAGCACTTTTTTATAAGGCAATTGTATTTTATTAATTTTCCATCGATCATCTTTTAGTTTTAAATCTGCTACAAACTGATTATACATTTTTAATGTCTGACGGTAATCCCCATCAAAGGGAAAAAATTTCCCATGTAAACGAACTCCTTCAAGAAAATTATTTGGCGTTTCTTCTATTGTTGGCACAAATATGCGCATTCGCGGATTTCTAAACAAGGTTGCTCTAGGATCAGGGGTTTCCCTTTTTTTCTCACCTTCAGGTTCTGCGGCTTCATTATAACTTGCAAAAATAGTTTCTGACTGATTACCAATTCCCCATTCTAAACGTGAAACAATCAATTTTGGGTAACGATTAAGCACCTGGCTAATTTTAATTAACATGGCTTTAGGTGAAACATCTTGAGTTTTTAGATGTTGTCCAACATCAACAATATTGCGAATATGAACTGGTTCAAACGGTAAACTGGGCGCAATTTTTTGCAGATGCTTTAATTCAATTTTACGTTTTTCTACTGTTTGTTGCACCACCTTGCCCTGCTGCTGCATTTGCCAAGCATCATGTAAAATAAATCCTCCTGCGGTTGCTGCACTGGCTACAAAAAGGCTTGACGCAATATACGTAGCAATTCGTATATTTTGAAATAGGAAATAGCGTCTATCTTGCCAGTCAGCATAATGGTTGCTCACAAAACGACGGGTTAATTGATGACCAGTGAGTTGATGGAGATAAAGCGTTGTTTGATCAGTGCGCAAACCTATTTGATAAGAAAATTCATGGGCATCGACTAAATGGAACTGTAAATCAGATAATTGTCGGGTGCGTAAATAGTTGTTCAACGGTGTTAGCAAATTGGTATGGGTCAAAATAATGACTTGCAATTTGGTATTGGCAGGTAAAGCATTACTATTTTCTAAATATTGTTGGGTTTTGATAATTTGCCCAATGACATAATGTCCATAACTATCGTGTTCATTTTCAGAAATATTGAGCGGTGTCAAACGGCTTAGCTGCAATTTTTGTTGCATAAAAAAACTTTGCCGTAAACCATGTGAACAATGAGCGCTGATACGAGGAGTATGAGCAACTAGCAAGGTATAAGGTGATTTAGGTAAATGTTTTAGTAGTTTTTCACTGAGTAAAGGAAGAGAGAAAATCCCTTTGATAGGTATTTTAAATTGGTTAATTAATTTAAGCCACGGCAGTAGTAACTGTGGTTTGGTAATGGCTGTGAATAATACTTTATCATCTTTTCGCCCCTTAGATTCACGAGCCTGCACGACTGCATACGCATAAGGTGTTTCTTCAAATAATCGCTTTTTCTTATGTTGCCACAGATCAGTCCGATCTTTGCCAAAAACATGAGGCAATCGCACAATCTGATATTGTTCTTGAATACTATCGACAATGACACTGATTGGTATATGAGAAGTTTGTTCAAGGTAATGGGCAATTTCTTCCAAGCTTGCTTTATCATTGGGTAAACAAATAACCTGCCTTTGCTGATTTTTGGTTAAATGATAAGCAAATAGTTCATGATCAGAAATGTATAAAAAACGTTTATGCATAGGGATATATCACGTTAGGTACAGGAAATCCCAAAGATTTAAGTCCTGAAAGTTAGATTGGAGGGAATAAAATCCAATTTCTTTAATACTAACTAGTACTTTGTCAAGATTAACGGGTACGGTAGGGTGCGTCCTACGCACCAAAAAATGCCTGGTGCATGAGATGCACCCTACAAAATAATCTTGGCAGAATACTAGGATCATAATTTTCACTGCCATACCAACTTTAATATTTAGTTCACAATTTTCTCGCGTAGGCTTCAGTGACTAAATCGTCAATTTCTTGTAATAGTTCTTCTCGGGTGTAGGCACCTTTATACAAAATGGTTTCAACATACCCTTCTAATCGTTGTCGATCTTGTTTGGTCAAATCTTTACCTGTCACAACCACTACAGGAATAGAAGCCCATTCTTTATGGCCCCGTAATCGCCAAATAAATTCAAAACCATCCATCTCAGGCATGACTAAATCTAATAGCATTAAATCCGGCACTTTTTGTTTGATAAATTCTAAAGCAACTTGTCCTCCTTCTGCTTCATAGGCTTCCCACCCAGATTTTTCTAAAAGGGTACGCATTAAACCTCGAGTTGCAATATCGTCTTCTATCACTAGACAAGATGGACGTTCAGTATGTAATTGGTATTTTCTAAGTATGTCAGCTAAGTAAGATTGGTCAATGGGTTTGGTCAGATATTCCGAAGCACCCAAAGAAAATCCCATATTTCGGTTTTCAATAATTGACAAAATGATAATGGGAATATTTTCAAGTTCATTTTCAGACTTTAGCGTAGAGAGTACCGCCCAACCATCCATATCAGGCATCAGTACGTCTAAAGTAACCGCATCAGGCCGCCAACGCCTTGCTAAAGCCAATCCTTCTTTAGCCGTTGCCGCTACAGCAACATTAAATCCTTGTTGAGTTAAATAACGTTTGAGTAAATCTCGCACTGATGAATCACTATCTATCACTAAAATACGTCCCTGTGATTGAGATTGATAGGCTTGTAAATTTACAGGGTCTTGATCTGCCGCAGGTAATTCTACGACAGTCGCAGGTAAACGAATTGTAAACGTGCTACCTTGGCCATACTGACTTTCTACGATGATGGTGCCGCCCATCATTTCACAGAATTTTTTAGTAATGGCAAGTCCCAGTCCTGTGCCACCATAAGAGCGTGTGGTTGAAGGATCGGCTTGAACAAAGGCTGTAAATAGTTTTTCAAGCTGGTCGGGTTTCATGCCTATACCATTGTCACTGACTTTTAAAATAACCCAATCAATACCATCCACAATTTCTCGCGTAAGAGATAAGATAACAGTTCCATTTTCTGTAAATTTACTGGCATTACTAATTAAGTTAAATAAATTTTGTCTAACTTTGGTTAAATCCGCATGCATGGTGCCTAATTTTTCAATACTTTGTACTTCCAGAATATTATTGTTGCGCAATACAAGTGGTTGAACGGTAATGGTTACATCATCAATCATTTCTTGTAAATCAAAGGTTTCAATGAATAATTCCATTTTACCCGCTTCAATTTTTGACAAATCTAGAATGTCATTAATCAAACCCAGCAAGTGTTTGCCTGCACTTTGAATCCGCTTTAAATCTTCAAGAAATCCGACCAACCCTTCTTCTTCAGCTTCTTCTTGCAACATTTCACTATAGCCAATAATGGCATTCATAGGGGTACGCAATTCATGACTCATGTTGGCAAGAAATTGACTTTTGGAACGACTCGCAGATTCAGCTTGTTCTTTTGCAAGTTGTAAAGCGATTTCAGCCCGCGATCTTTCTTTTAACTCTTTCTTAAGTTTTGTTTGGGTCACACTTAAGCGATGATATAAATATCTCAGGTGAATGCTCACCACAATTACGGTACCAATACCCAATAGCAAAATAAAAAACCAAACACCGTATTGATTAATTAAATCTCGTAATTTAATTTGCCCAAAATTTTCATAAGGACTTAGACGTAAATCTTTAAGTAGTTTATGAACAATTTGGTAATTTGCAGGGACTGTCCAATCTATTGAGAGCGACTGTTCTGTGTTAACCGGCGGAAATTTATCAAATAGGGTAATACTCACTTTTTCAGCTAAAGGCAAAGGCACATGTGTTAGAGCAACGAATCCCCATTCAGGGTAAAGCGGTGTACTATGAACAAAAGGAAAGTGAGTAGCCGGTATTCGAGCATTCAGAATTTTAAAGTCATCTAGTTGATACACACCCGCCTGCTGTAATTGTTCCAAAGTACTCGCTGGTACAATTCCAACATCCGCTTTTCCTTGGTAAACAGCGTCCACAACTGCCTTTGGTGTTAATCCAAGCGTCAGCCGCTTTAAATCTTGGTAGGGATCAATCTGGTATTGTTCCAGCATATAGTGTGCAACTTGCCAACCAGAAAAACTATCCGCATTAACACCTGCTAAAATTTTATTACGAATATCTGTAATATTTTGAATGTTTTTTCGTGTTGAACGGCAAAAAACAACACTACTTAATTGTTCAAACGTTTTTTTTGAGTCAGTGTATTGTAAAGTTGCAATGAGCTTTGCTTGATTTAATTGTTCTAATTCAACCAGCATACCTGGGTGGGTAATCACAAAATCTACTTTTTGTTGATTAGCTGCATTTTGGAGGGCTAAATAATCCAGGAGTATGAGTTCAAAGTGATAATTCGTTAAATGCTGGTTCAACACTGATAATGTTAGCTGCCAGTCGCTTGAATGTTTAATTAAATTCAGTACACCAACGCGTACTGTTGTTAAATCTGTATTGTCCAAATTAACAGATGTTTCCATAGCTATTGCAAAATTCAGCCAGGAAAGTCCACAAAAGGCCAAAATAGCCAAAAATTTTGGATGTAAATAATGTTTTATATGACAAAATTTCATTCAAGCACCAATCAAAATGCGACACTATTTGAAAACCTACCATAAAGATAGGAATCAGCTATTTTAGTCATTTCTCAATAAATCTTGACCAGCAAAAATCGAAACATTTTAGCACTTAAAAACAAGTTCGACTTTAAATTATACCATTCTTCACTAGACAATCCATGCTTCGTCAACGATGGAAATTAGAGAAATGAATAGTAAAAAATTAAGCGGGTAAGATTGATTTTTTAAAGTTGTATCAAAACAAATAGTTTAAATCTATGAAGTAAAATATTTTGACTTAAAATTTATCTGAAAAATGAGTGTCCAAGCCCTAGATATTTGACAAATGCACCTTTTAGAGTAAACTTTGCGCTATTAACCTCATTCTTATTGACAATAGATCATTGTGAAA
Source organism: Thiotrichaceae bacterium (assembly GCA_016745055.1). Classification (GTDB taxonomy): domain Bacteria; phylum Pseudomonadota; class Gammaproteobacteria; order Beggiatoales; family Beggiatoaceae; genus JADGDF01. The sequence continues at coordinate 14,473 of JADGDF010000039.1, forward strand.
AAAGATTTTGATACAAATATTGCTTCTTATTTAATACTGTTTTTAGCAATTTCTAGTTGCTTTTTTTATGCTTACAGCGTGGATAAACATTTATCTGCAGATGGTGTTCATTACTTTATTAGAACTTTAGAAGTAAAAAGCTTTTTTAATTTTGCCTGGTCGCGACAATTTGCAACTTATTTAACTATGTGGCCACTAATCATGGCTGCTCAGACTGATCTCAAAGATATTCCATTATTAAAGCTAATTTTTGCGGCTGGATTATACTTTCCTTATTTAGTTGCATTTGGAATTAGTATTTATGCAGTACGTCAAAAATTATTCCTGTTAATTTTTCCACTGATTAGCATTGTTATGATTAGCTTTGCCTCTGATTATATGTTAGTGGGGGAATATCATGTGATGGCAATATTTGCCTGGCCTATTTTGTTTTTTTTACTAAAAAAAGAGAAGTTCAATTGGCAGGAAATTATTTTATTATGGGGATTACTCATTCTATTTTGCCGTCTCTATGAAATAGCTTTAATCCCCGCACTTATTTACATGGCCATTATAGTTGTTCGATTCCATGCTTTTCGCAGTAAACCACAATATTTGATTCATGGAATAACACTATTACTTTGCAGTTTAACATTGGTTATTGCCATAGATTCTATTCTGAATCCGCGTGATCCCGCTAATAAAAATTATTTTCTGAATGGCATAATTGTCATGTTTCAAACAAAAGAACTCTGGTTAAATCTCAGCTTTGTATTTCTATTAACGTTGGGGTTATGGCTGCGCAATAAAATTGTCCTGAGTTTAAGTTTTTTGCCCACTTTGGTTTATGTGGCAGTCATTGTATTTGCGGATCATGGTAACATGTCAACCATGTCCTACGCTGCTAGAACGTTATCTGCCATACTCCTGCCGTTTTTACTCTGTAGTGCAATATTTCTCCACTATTTTGATGTTCCTCGCATGAAGTTGGGGATATTAGCTGCCAATTTCTTTATATTAGTAATGGTTATTGGTAATCTTCGCTTTACAACAACGGATTGGGCTGATTTTCGTCAGCAGTTTATTCGCACATTATTGAGTACACACTCAAACTACATTCCAATGAGTGAAACGAGTTTTCATCATAACCTTTATCGTTGGGGATGGAATAATCCATCGTTATCCCTTATTTGGTCGGAGCCATGTGTAAAAACCATTATTTTGAATCCAACTGATAATGAGTGGGAACCTTTTGATCCTAAAAAAGAGCTGGCTTTAAAAAACTATGTTCAATACGATCCCACTTTTAAAAAAGTGGATTCGTATATTACAATTTGTGACAAACCAGCGTAAAATTATTACAATATTTTGAGGGCAAAAAATTATTTATACTAAAACTAAATTATCACGATGAATTAACTCAGATTCACCAACATAGCCCAAAATACTGGCAATTTTTTCACTTGATTGTCCCATAATTTTAAAAGTTTCTTCTATGTTATAGTTAATTAAACCTCTTGCTATTTCTTGACCTTGTGAATTAACGCAAGCGACCATATCACCTCGCATGAATTTTCCTTCAACTTTGGTAACACCCACTGCCAGTAAACTTTTGCCAAAGTTACGCAAGACGCTAACTGCACCATCATCCAAATATAATTGACCGCGCATTCTTAAATGAGAAGCTAACCATTGCTTATGAGCAGCTAATGGCGCTTGATTAGGCAAGAGCAGTGTGCCAATTGTTTCCCCTGCTGCTGCAGACAATAAAACATTTTCTTGTCGACCAGAAGCAATTAAGGTCATGGTGCCAGAACGTGCAGCCAGTTTGGCAGCCTGTAGCTTTGTTGCCATACCTCCCCGTCCTAATGCACCTCCTTTAGCACTGGCCATCGCTTCTAAACGAGGATCGCCAGCATGACCTTCAGAAATAAGTGGACTATTAGGATTTTCCCGTGGATTTGATTCACACAATCCTTGTTGATCAGTAAGAATGACTAATAAATCAGCCCCCACCAAATTTGCAACTAACCCAGCCAAAGTATCATTATCACCAAAGCGAATTTCATCTGTCACAACAGTGTCATTTTCATTAACCACAGGAATAACACCTAATTGTACTAATGCAGTTAGGGTACTTCTGGCATTAAGATAACGGGTTCGGTTGGATAAATCTTCGTGAGTAAGCAAAATTTGGGCAGTATGTAAATTGTAATTCTGAAAACAAGATTCATAGGCCTGAATTAACCCCATTTGGCCGACTGCCGCCGCCGCTTGTAATTTAAATAATTCTGTTGGACGTTGCGTCCACTGCAATCGTTTCATGCCTTCTGCAACAGAACCTGAGGATACGAGAATTAACTCTTTACCTTGTTGGCATAAATTTGCCATTTGCGCAGCCCAAACTTGAATAATGTCTTGATTAAGGCCACGACCTTCGTTAGTGAGCAAAGCACTACCCACTTTGATGACCCAACGACGTGCTGTAGCCGCTTTTTGTCTTGCATTCATTAAATGGAACTTTCCCTCAAAATAGTATTGTTTGGTAAAAGTAGTAGATTGACTAATTGTTCATAAAATTTTTCCATATTATTACCATAAAGTTCACAAGAAATTCCTTTCGTGGCAGCAATTAATTGGCCTCCAAGTGAAAGTATTTTATCAAATAATACGATGACTCTTGGATTAGGCAAAGCCTGCGAACGTAGGGAGAAAACAATATTAACAGCCTCTTGAGGAGGCAAGCCATGTTGGCAAAGTACGCCACAAGCGACTGCTGTCGACCTAGAAATTCCTGCATGACAATGGATTAATAGACGGTTATCAGCTTGGAGTAAAGCAGTAAACTCAAGAATATCCTTAATATGTTGTTCTGTCACAAAAATAGGCTCTTGCAACACATTAGGGAGGGTATATTCTTCTAAAAAAATATCGTGGAAAAAGTAACGACGCAGTAAATTTCTATTATGTTCAAGCGGTAATTCAATCGCACGGCTAGAATAATCAATGTCGGCATCCAAAATGCTAACTGTATGGGTTGCCCATTGTTGAGATAACTGCACAGCTCCTTCAAGATTAGAAATTTTCAATTTAAACATGTACTCACCTGCGAAACAAATGGTTGTCACTAAAGGGAATAATTTGAGTGTTCCTACCATTTGACATGTATTTTACATAAGAGTAGGGTATTCTCTACTCTTTATAGGGTCAGTTAAGTAAATTTATATAACTTTATTTATACTTATACCATAACCGTCATTATAAAAAAAAGTATGACCTATGACACAAGAGTCACCTGTAAAACCAACAAAATCAACCATTTTAGTGGTTGACGATACATTGACCAACTTAGTGTTGTTAAGTCAAATTCTTCAAGAACGTGGTTTTGAAGTATTATTGGCTAAAGATGGATATAAAGCACTTGAAGTTGCTTTGGCAACCCCGCCTGATTTAGTCTTGTTGGATGTCACCATGCCTGGTTGGGATGGCTATGAAACTTGCCAACATCTAAAAAAAGAACCTACCTTAAAGAAGATTCCTGTTTTGTTCTTGTCGACTTTAAGTAATGCACAGCATAAGTTAAAAGCATTTCAAGCTGGTGGTGTCGATTACGTTCAAAAACCTTTTCAACAAGAAGAATTGTTAGCAAGAGTCCAAACTCATGTTGAATTATACCGGCTGCAAGAAAAATTAGAACAAGAAATTACCTATCGAGATAATCAACTTTTGGCTTATGCCACTGATTTGGAAAATAAAATTGCTAATAGAACTGCCGAGTTGATTAATGCGAAAGAAATGGCGGAAGGCGCAAGTCTAGCAAAAAGTCAGTTTCTCGCCAATATGAGCCACGAATTGCGCACCCCAATGAATGCCATTATCGGCTACACAGAAATGCTCAAAGAAGACGCTGAAGACATGGATTTAGGTGACTTTATTGGTGATCTTAATAAAATTAAATCTTCAGCCGACCATTTGCTTGGATTAATAAATGATGTATTAGATATTTCCAAAATTGAATCTGGCAAAATGGAGCTATATTTAGAAAAATTTGATGTTGAAGGGATGTTAAATGAATTAGAAGCAACAGTTGAACCCCTAATTAGCAAAAAACATAACCAATTTAAACTAAAAACAATTCAAACCATCGGCCATGTTTATACTGATTTGACTAAAACACGTCAAGTCCTATTAAATTTACTGAGTAATGCCACAAAATTTACCGAAGAAGGGAATATTCGCTTAGAAGTTTACCGAGAACAAACGAGTGAAAATGAGTGGATTTATTTTAATATCATTGATGATGGGATCGGTATGACACAAGAACAGCAACAAAAATTGTTCAGTGCCTTCACCCAAGTAGATGCCTCTACAACTCGCCGTTATGGCGGTACAGGGCTAGGATTAGCCATTAGTAAAAAATTTACTGAAATGATGGGGGGTACCATTACTGTTGATAGCGAATTTGGCAAAGGTAGTCAATTTACAGTCAAATTACCAACAGAAGTGAAAGTTAAATCCAAAAAAGAGGAAAAAGACCCCGCGTTGCCAGAAGGTGATGGCATTGTATTGGTAATTGATGATGATAGTATTATTCGTGGTTTATTACATACCTATCTCACTAAATTAGGTTATGCAGTGGCGGTTGCTGAAACAGGTGAAGAGGGTTTAAAACTGGCTAAAAAACTGCGTCCTGACGCTGTTATTTTAGATGTTAGAATGCCTGATATTGATGGTTGGCAAGTGTTATCCATGTTAAAAAGCGATCCAATTGTAGCTGATATTCCTGTCATCATGGCTTCCATTGAAGAAGAGCAACAAAATAGTAGTGTGCTAGGGGCCACTGATTATTTAATGAAACCGGTAAGCCGTACCCAATTAGCCGCGATTCTCAATAAATACCAAATTGGGGATACTTCTACTAAACTAGTCATGGTCGTTGAAGACGATACCATGACTCGGGAAATGACAGCAAGTTTACTCAAAGAAGAAGGTTGGCGGGTATTTAAAGCTGAAAATGGCAAAGTTGCTTTGGAACATATTGCTGATAAACGTCCATCTCTTATTTTACTTGATTTACATATGCCAGAAATGGATGGTTTTGAGTTTGCAAAACGGTTACGACAAGATGAACAATGGAAAGATATTCCCATTGTCGTATTGACTTCAACCCAACTTAGTCGACGTGATCAAGAAGAATTAAGTAAGTATGTGAATACAATTTTGCAAAAGAAAACAAATAGTCAAGAAGAGCTTTTTGCTCATTTACATCAACTTATTACTGATGCACCAGTAGTAGAGAAGAAAAAATCCTCTGCCATGCCTGATAGTAGAGCATTAAGGGGCGCAGATATTCACTTTAGAAAATTGCAAAACAAAACTGTGTTTGAATAAAATGTTAGGAATATTAGTCTATATCATTAGTGAATAGTTTCGTATAGATCAGGTCTCCTACGGTTACCTGGAATTTTATACATTTTTATAACCTTAAAGTTATCAAATATATAAATATTATACTTCCTACTAGGCGCTGTTGACATTTGAAGGATTAAGTTAGATAACTTTGATTTTGTCAAGGAGTTATCTAAATGAGCAATACGAATCTATCAGAACAGAACTGTCAGATCAGAACTGGGATAAGATATTTACTTTCCTGAAGGAGTCAAAAGGTATCTACGTGAAAACAGAAAAAGCTAGCCGGTGTTTTTTTGTAGAGGCTCTCTTGTGGGAACTTCGTAGTGGTGCTCAATGGCGTTTGTTACCAAAAAGACAAAGGTAAATGGAACAGCGTCTACAGAGGCTTTATTAGAGGGGGTGACAAAGATATTTGGGCACAGATGCATGCTCGCCAATGACCCTGATATGGAAAGCATTATGATAGACGGTACAGTTGTACGTGCGAATGCCGGTGTGCCTCAAAGCCATCTGGATGAACCTCAAGAGCAAGCATTAGGTCGTTCAAAAGGTAGGTTTACTACACACCATGTCATGGTTGATGCTTTATGCAATCCTTTGGACTTTATTCTTACGGGTGCCGCAAATATTACTCAAGCCTATATTTTGATTGAAGGCCTAAAAGCAACGTATGCGTTGATGGATAAGGCTTATAATACTGATAAATTGATTGAACAATTACGCAAACAGGGGATTATTCCTGTTATTCCACCGAAAGCTAATTGCAAAGAGCCTTGTGAATATGACAAGCACGTTTATAAAGAACGTCATTTGATTGAATGCTTTATAGGCAAAATTAAACAGTTTCGCCGAGTTTTCTCCAGATTTGAAAAGCGGATAAAAAATGACATAAGGTTTGCTTCTATTTTAGTATGCTTGCGCTGAAATGTCAATAGAGCATAGGTATTACTTCGCAAAGAGTTTATTTACATCACTGGTACGCAAATCGTCAGGATTGTTCCCGCTGCGAGTATAGGGTTGTACAACAAAATGACTGCGTTCACCAGTTATCTGAACTTTACAGGTTTTAAATTGGTACTGTTCCCTTATTAGCCCAGGTGACAACTGAATTAAATCCTTGCTGATGGTTTCATCAGGCGAATCAATCTCCACATGACCATCAATACCTAACTTTGAAGAAGCGCTGACTACACTGCAAGAGGTGGTTAAAAAATTATCAGTAATAATAAAAATATTACCTCCATGACCTGCATCTGCTTGTGCTTTAATTTGACCTTTACATAGCGCAATAAATACTGGATGGGTGATGTTGATATTTCCGCCGTTACCTGCCCCCCCATGCACGCTGGTTGTTATTTGTGCATTACGTAAATAGAGTCTGTTTGGAGCAGTTAGCGTGATATTTCCTCCTGTTGCATTTTGAGCGGTGGTTGTAATTTTGCCATTGTCTGTTAATGTGATTACATCTGCCGAAATTGTGATATGTCCCGCATCCCCTGTGCTCAAACTGTTAGCAGCTACTGTACCGTGATCACCTAAATTAAGTTGATGGGTTTCAATCAATATATCTCCTCCCTTACCAGGGCCTAAAGTATTGCTTATGATACCACTTTGAGTGCCACGTTCATCAAAACCTGAAGCAGTAATACTGTTTGTGGCCTTGAGGTGTATATTTCCACCATCACCTGTTCCTATTATGAGCTGAGTGCCCATTAATCCACCACTACTATTGCTGATTTGTCCACCTTGAGTTAAATATAAATCTTTAGTTGTGATAACGATATTGCCTGCATTACCTTCGTTGACAGTGGATGCTGCAATTACCCCACTATCATCTAATATCAACGTGGGTACTTCAATTGAAACTGTGCCACCATGACCTTTTCCAAGCGCTGCAACTGCAATTACCGTTTGATTATTACCATATTCAAACGTATTTTCACCAAAATGCACACTGAAAGTACCCGTTCGTTTACCAATCACAGACAGTGTGTCTGTGACCGTTATATTAAGATCACCACTTAAACCATTGCTATTGGAAGAGCTGGAAATACTGGCACCTTCAGTTAAAGTTGCTTGATTTGCCTGAATAGTGATATAGCCAGCCTGACCTTCTCCAAAAGTTGTAGCTGCAATAAAACTACCAACCAGATTTAACTCGTCAGTTGTCACATTAAGAGAACCTGCCTTACCAACGCTATAGGCATCTGTACTAATTTCACTGGGATAATTAATTAAAGTCAGCCCACCAGGTAACATAATACTGCCATGCCGTTGACCTTCAAGAGTCAAATTTTTAGTCGCATTAATATTGATTTGTCCACCTTGTCCTGGTCCATAAGTATCACTTCTTATCACACCACCTGCTTTGAGAGCAACTTGATTCGCTTCAATTGTAATATTGCCAGATGTTCCAAACCCTGCGCTACCACTGCTAATTACACTGCCTACAATTTCTAAATTTGGTGCAAAAATAACAAGATACCCTGCATTGCCTTGACCAAAAGTGCTATTTGAAATTGCCAGCACATCTCCTTTGAAACTTGCTGATTCTGTTAATTGTATATCAACACCTTTACCCTCTTGATCGGCAAAAGTATTGGCTTGGATAGTTGAGTTATCACTCACAAACTGCCCACCTCGAATCACAATTTTGCCTGCCCCTAAACCATTCACATTAAGTTCAGTGTGCTCTGACAACGTTATTTTTCCCTGTTTTTCAAATGAACTGGTTTCTAAATTTGATAGTTTTATTTCTCCCTGTTCGGCAATGCTGACAAGATTAAATTGCCCACTTGGCGTTGATAAATATCCATGCTTGATATGGATATCCCCACCCACTAATGAAAAAGTTTTATTGGGCAATATTGATAATTGGCTCCCTTCAACAGATAAAGCAGTAGGTGAATCAGAAAGAAATCCAAAACTTTCTACTGGTGCAACATTTAATAAACTCCTATTTGGATTACTCGCATCAAATCGTCCATTTTCACCCAAACTTAAATAATCCGCTGTACTGGCATGAAACGAACCTTGCAGGTCCAATTTTGCATTTGCTCCAAACATAATGCCATGTGGATTAATCAAGTAAGTATCAGCATTAGGGATAGTATTACGTAAAGTACCATCAATGGTCGAAGCATTCCCACCCGTGACTCGACTGATGACATTTTGAATTTTAGGAGAACCTAAAAAAGTGGCGGTTTCTCCTTGGTAAATATCAAACTGCTCAAAACTGTGAAATAAGTTTGGTCCAACCGTTTTACCCAAATCTTGCGTAATATCGTAATTGGGAGCTTGCAGATTCATTCGACTACCTAACGTACCATCTGTGATGATTTCTGCATGGCTTTGGTGATACAACACTATTAAAATAATACTTATTTGCTTCCTTAGCATCAAAATGCCTCCACCTTGAATATTTAAAAAATCGCTGTACAGTTACGGTTAAACGTTTGAAATAAATAGCAGCGCTATTAACGTTATATGGACATTTGCTGAAAAAAATAGCACCAACTAAAAGTAATGCGAATAAACAAGCAGGTAACTATAATGGACATTAGAGATGTGTTAATATTTAATTTAATGAGCTAAATTAATTTAACTAAAGGGTAATTTTGCGCGTGATTATTTTAAACTGAAAATTATGGATACATTAGATTTAGCAACCTTACAAGAAAAACTACCTCAAATTATTGACAACGTGTTACAAACAGGGATTCCCGTTGAAATTGAACATCATGGTCGTAAAGTGATGATTGTTGCTGTTAAATCACCGCAATCTGTGACTGAAAGATTAAAAGCACGGCCATTATTCACTAATAAGGTAGATTTTGATGCACCAACGGAGTGGGAATGGAAAGAAATGAAAAACCTATAGTTTATATTGATACTCATATTATCACTCGAATGGCGACTGGACGTTTGGGAGATTTAAGCTTAGAAGCAATAGAGTTACTTGATAGGGGACATTTATACTATTCGCCAATCGTTGGATTAGAACTACATTGCCTTTATGAAAAAAAGAAAATACCTTGTTCTCCAGATGATATTCTTGCTTATCTATTTAAAGAAGCTCTATTGCAGATAAGCGATGTCTCGTTTTCCAAAGTTGCAATGAAAGCAAAAGAGGTTCATTGGACACACGATCCATTTGATTGCCTTATTGTTGCAGAAGTCATGCTATTACCTCAAGCATATTTAATTACTAGGGACAAAGAGATATTATCCCACTTTGAACGCGCTGTTTGTTAAACGTTTGTGGAGGTTAAAGTTGGGGTTATAAACCCTGATTGGCGTTTGGCACAACAACTTCTTTGACTTAACTTATCGAAAGAATCTATCAAACCTCAATGAAGCCTTGCCTTATACCCACCTTGTTATTTGAAATTCCATTCATATTACTTTAATTATACTCTTCATATTTTAGGTATATTTTGGTGAAAAAATATCACTGAAATATCTACTTTTTATTGTGTTGATAATCGCGCTATTTTCCCCCAAGCGCTTTATTTTTAATACCTCTTTTTCTAAATATAAAAATGAATCTTAAAACCGTTGTTAAAGTTAGACGAGATTATAATACTTGGGTTGCGAATGAAACCTTAGAAGATTATTCGCTGCGATTTGCCCCTCGTTCATTTCGAAAATGGTCAGAATTTATTATTGTCAGCACTGCACTTGGGGGAATTTCTTTTTTAGCTTTAGAAGCCATTGGCGGGTCGTTAGTAATAAATTATGGTTTTTCTAATGCGTTTTGGGCCATTATTGCTGTTTCTACCATTATATTTTTTACCTGTTTGCCTATTAGCTATTATGCGGCCAAATATAATATTGATATGGATTTACTTACCCGAGGTGCAGGATTTGGTTACATTGGTTCAACGATTACTTCGCTAATTTATGCCTCTTTTACCTTTATTTTCTTTGCCTTAGAAGCGGCTATTATGGCTCAAGCTTTAGAACTTTACTTTGGTTTGGCTTTACCATTAGGTTACTTACTTTGTTCACTCATTATTATCCCTATCGTTTTTTTTGGAGTGACATTAATTAACCAACTACAGTTATGGACACAACCACTGTGGATCATTTTAATGGTGATACCTTACCTGTTTATTTTATATAAAGAACCAAACATCTTATCTCAATGGTCTGAGTTTGCTGGTTACTCTGAAAGTGGTGCTAATTTTGACCCAATTTTGTTTGGTGTCGCTACCACAGTGGCATTTTCGTTAGTAGCACAAATTGGTGAACAAGTTGACTATTTACGTTTTCTACCTGAGAAACAAAAACATAATCGTATTAGATGGTGGATTGCCGTTATTTCTGCAGGACCTGGCTGGATTGTTATTGGCGGACTTAAAATGTTGGGTGGGGCATTTCTGGCATTTTTAGTAATCAATCATGGTTTTAATATTGATAAAGCCCATGAGCCAATTCAAATGTATTTAGTAGGTTTTCAATATGTTTTTTCTAATCCTGCGATTGTATTAGCCATTGCAACCTTATTTGTTGTTGTGTCCCAAATCAAAATTAATGTAACCAATGCTTATGCTGGATCACTAGCATGGTCAAACTTTTTTTCCAGAATGACCCATAGCCACCCTGGGCGAGTTGTCTGGTTAATTTTTAATGTGGCTATTGCCTTGCTATTAATGCAGCTTGGTGTATTTCACACCTTAGAAAAAGTATTGGGGCTTTACTCTAATGTGGCCATTGCTTGGATTGGAGCCTTGGTTGCTGACTTAATTATTAATAAACCCATTGGTTTAAGTCCCTCTTATATTGAATTTAAACGCGCCCATTTGTACGACATTAATCCAGTTGGCTTTGGGGCAACACTTATTGCTTCAACTATTTCAATGCTATCGTTTTTAGGTGTGTTTGGCATAACCATAGAAGCTTATTCAGCCTTTATTGCTCTGACCGTTGCTTTTATACTTTCTCCCATGATTGCTGTACTCACGAAAGGTAAATACTACATCGCCCGAAAAGATGTGCATTTTAGAGAAGTTAAAATACACGATCCTGTATTTTGCGATATTTGTTCTCACGATTATGAACCTGAAGATATGGCTTTTTGTCCAGTGTATAATGGCCCTATTTGTTCTCTTTGTTGTACTTTAGATGCACGTTGTGGCGATGCTTGTAAGGAAACTCAATTGAAACAACCACAATATTTATCTAAAATTTATTGCTTATTAACACAAAAACTTTCTCCTCATCTAAAATTTATTCTCAGTAGATTTATAGTTACTTTCCTCTTTCTTTCTGTACTTATTGGGATTTTATTTTGGCTAGTTTATTATCAACAATTTTGGACATTAGCAGATGCAAGCTCTATTTCTGAAATAGTATTGATACCCTTTGTTGAACTATATACGATTTTGTTATTGCTCATTGGTATCTTGGCATGGTGGCTAGTTTTAGCTCAAGAAAGCCGCAATTTAGCTGAACAAGAATTAGAAGAAGCAAATCAGACGATGACTAAAAATTATCAACAATTGGAAAGCACTTTAGCTGAGTTGAAATCAACCCAACAACAACTCATTAATTCAGAAAAAATGGCCGCTTTGGGGCAGTTAATTGCAGGCATTGCCCATGAAGTCAATACACCGTTGGGTGCAATTCGTTCATCCGCTGAAACGTTATCGCATAATCTTAAACAGACATTAAAACAATTTCCAACTTTGTTTGAAGTGCTCACCGAATCACAGCAAGAAATCTTTTTTGCGCTACTTGCACATTCCTTGCAACACCAAGAAGTATTAACCACAAAAGAAAAACGAGCAGTTAAAAAAATATTGGCTTCTGAGCTAGAACAGTGTGGTATTAAAAATCCACGTACCTTTACCGATACTTTTATCAGTTTAGGGATTTATACCGAGGTTGATGAATATTTGCCATTACTGCAACACGCACGCAATGAATTTATATTTGATGTTGCCTATAAGCTTTCGACATTGACTAGAAGTACAGAAAATATTACAACGGCTGTTGAACGCGCTTCCAAAGTCATCTTTGCCTTAAAAACCTTTGCCAGATACGACCAAAGTGGTGAAAAAATACTATCCTGTTTACAAGAAGGTTTGGAAACAGTGCTTACGCTCTATCATAATCAACTCAAACATGGCGTTGAACTAACGAGAAAATATGCTACTGATTTACCATCCATTAGTTGTTATCCAGATGAACTGAATCAAGTATGGACAAATATTTTGCACAACGCATTGCAAGCAATGGACTACAAAGGCACGCTCACGGTTTCTACTTTACAACACGATAATTATGCCGTAGTGGCTATTACTGATACTGGCCCCGGTATGTCAACAGAAATTAAGAATCAAATATTTACTCCGTTTTTCACAACGAAATCTGCCGGAGAGGGCAGTGGTTTAGGGCTTGATATTGTTAAAAAGATTATTGATAAACACCATGGCAAAATTGAAGTGGACAGCAAAATGGGTCAAGGAACAATTTTTTCTGTTTATTTGCCGATGGAAACGTGATTATTGTCCCCAAATAAAGTTTGTAGGTTATATTCTTCTCGTGCCAAAAGCAGAATGCTTAACCTTGCGGCACGTGGCATGAAAAATCTATAAAAGGGGCTGCCAAATTTTGAATGGCTGTGACCCTAGCAACCTCATAATTTTTTGGAGAAAGATAAATTGTTGTCAAGGAAAAGTAGATAATGACTAAACAAGCCATTTTATGCGTTGATGATGAAGAAATTATCCTAAACAGTTTGGAAATGCAGCTTAAAGAAGAACTTGGCGAAAAATATATCTATGAATTTGCTGAAAGTGCTGAAGATGCCTTTGAAATCATTGAAGAACTGGATGAAGAACACATTGAAATTTTGGTAATTGTTTCAGATTGGCTGATGCCAGGGATTAAAGGAGATGAGTTTCTGATTCAAGTTCATCAAAAATTTCCTCGTATTGTGACAATTTTACTCACAGGTCAAGCAGATGAAGAGGCTGTTGAAAGAGTTAAACACGAAGCTAATCTACATAAATGTATTTATAAACCTTGGAAAACAAGCGAATTAATTGGCGCTATCAAATCAGGCTTGGCCTCGCTATAAAGTATCTTTATTGATTTTATATAATAATTTTTTTAATATGATATTTTATAAATAATAACCCTTCCCTAAATAAAATGAATGAATTAGCAATTATTTGTGTTGATGATGAACCTTCCATTCTAAGTAGTTTAGAAATGGAAATCAAAGCTGTTTTTGGCAATACTTACCTTATTGAATTAGCTGAAAATGGCGAAGATGCGCTGGAAGTCTATGAAGAATTGTTGGAAGATGGACATGAAATTGCACTGGTGGTTTCTGATTATATTATGCCTAAAATGAAGGGAGATGAATTACTAAAACGCATTCATGCGTGTTCTCCAAAAACCATTAAAATCATGCTCACCGGACAAGCAGATATTGAGGCGGTGGGTCATACGATTCGGTATGCTAATTTATATCGATATATCTCCAAGCCTTGGCAACCCACTGATTTTAGATTAACCATAAAAGAAGCCATTCATACCTACCTTCAAAACCAAAAAATTGCTAGTTATACCAGTAAATTAGAAAAAACGAACCAAAGCTTAATTAAGCTTAATCAAGACATGAATGAATTTTTGGGTATTGCGACCCATGATTTAAAAAACCCACTATCAGCGATTCGTGGTTGGGCTGAAATGATAGCAAGCGATTATGATGACATGGGAAAACCTGAAGTCATTGATGTGGCTAACTTGATTGTCGAAAGTTCACACCGCATGTTTGAATTAATTCGAAATTTACTGGATGTGAATGAGATTGAATCGGGTAAAATGAACATCTCTATTGAATCTTTAAATGTTTTACCTATGTTGCAAGCATTATTTGAGTATTATGCGCAGCAAGCAAAAACAAAAAACATTCATTTATATTTTCATGCCGTAGAAAATAAATATTTAGCACTTGTTAGTGCAAATACCCTTCAGCAAATTATGGACAATCTTATATCAAATGCTATTAAATATTCACCATATAATAAAAATGTGCATATCCGCATTTCCCAAGTAGAAAATAAAATACGTTGTGAAATACAAGATGAAGGACCTGGGCTGAGTCAAAGTGATCAAGAAAAATTATTTGAAAAGTTTACCCGCTTAACTCCAAAACCCACAGGCTCAGAACATTCAACTGGTTTAGGACTCTTTATTGTTAAAAAATTAGCTAATGCTTTAAATGGTACTGTTTGGTGTCAAAGCGAATTAGGTAAAGGCACCAGCTTTTTTGTCGAATTTCCAATGGAAATTTAAGTTTGATTTGAGTAAATAATGCCATTTACATGAATGAGAAGTTCTATATTTCAAAGGCAATAAGACCATTCTGTTTATTGCCAATATTAAGGTAAATATCTGTTAGGAGAGCACATGGTTTTAACTAAAAATTTTCCTCTTCATCTTGGCGTGTAAACCTTAGCAAAAATATTAATATAGCTGCAATAGCTAGTAAGGATATACCCAATATTGGACGATAAAATATCCAAGCAATAGCAATAGTCGTTAGGGAAAATGAGGCTGCAAGTATGCCTGAAGCGAAGGTACCTAAGAAGCCGACCATATCAGCTAGAAAAGGAAGTACGGCAGTCAGAGTTCTCAATACACTAAATATCAACGTTAGTCCAATAAACATAACAATAAACCCACCAAAACGAATACTCCAGGTTAACATGGTATTTGATGACATACCATGTTTGAACATATCTGAGGCAGAAACAGTCCCATATTCAAATAATTCGAGACTGTCACCAGCTTGGGTCATATAAGGAATTACATTTAAACCAGCTTGTTTGGCAATCACGCTGATACTTGTTGGTTGAACCACATCAAAAGCAATTTGTAGATCACCAATTTTAGGATTTGTTGAAATCTCTCCTAAGTAAAAATTACCATCATGAATTTGTAATTTTTGGCGTAGCTCAGTTGGCACTTGATTAAACGTTTCAGTTGTGATTGCAAAGGGTTGATAATTATTTAACCTACTGATTAAACTTTGGGAAAGTAAAAAATTCTCTACTTTTACATTATTCGCTTGGAGTAGTTTGGAGCTAAAAGGGATAACTGCTAGGTTTTCATGCCCTTTAAGATGTGTGAAAACACTTGAGTCAATATGTTGATTCGACCAAACTTTGGCATAATTATAAGTTGTGGTTGTCTCAGTACCTCCCCAAATTTTTCCTTAGTCGTTGAATGGGAAGTTTCTTTCCATTGATACATTTTGACTGTGCGGCGTAATTTAATCACCTTTCCAGCAATGACACCAAAAGTTTCATCTGCCAAAGCATCATCCGATGTTACATAACCAGATATATGTACAAGTTTATTTTCATTGGCTGCATCAACTTGTTTTGCGTTGATAGAGACAACAATATCCATACCTTCTTGTAAAGCCTGGTTACGATCGACATCACGTCCTTCATTCCAAAATAGAAGAGGAAATGCAACTAAAAATAAGGCAAGACCAAATAGGGAACCAGTTAAGGAGGCTTTAATTCTCTGCCACCAGGATTCGCTGGTATTTTCCGTAAATGTATTATCAGACATTGGTTTTCTTTATTCTTTTTGTATTTTTTTAAGTGAAACTAATTAAATTTTATGATATTTTTAACTAATTGATTTTTATAAAATATTATCATATTTTCACCTAAACTGTCTAATGAAGAACTATTTATGATTAAATGTTTTGGCAATTCTATATTCTTCGTGATAAAAAATAATAATGTAAATTAAAATGAAAAGAAATAAAAGACCTCTTGCGAAATAAGTTGTTAACAAGCTTAAATAATTAGTTTATTATATATAGCAGCAATAAGGTTAAACCGTAGAGCAAAAT
Organism: Thiotrichaceae bacterium; assembly: GCA_016745055.1. Classification (GTDB taxonomy): domain Bacteria; phylum Pseudomonadota; class Gammaproteobacteria; order Beggiatoales; family Beggiatoaceae; genus JADGDF01. Next base: position 30,752 of record JADGDF010000039.1, read on the forward strand.
GCTTACGACGATTTCGGTAACGAAGCGCAAGCATTTTGAAGATTTTAAGAGCTCGTATTACATGTTCGACAGTAATACGGATTTTATCCAGTTGGCGGTTAGCCTGTTTTTGTTCCTCAGTCAAAGGGCAAAGCTTAGTTTTTTTAAATGGGATTTGGCAACAAGCATGGTATCTTCCCATTCCTTGATAACCGCTATCAGCTAATACTTGTATAGAGACATCAAGTTGAGCTTTCTTGAGACTTTGTTTGAATAGGGTAAAGTCATGAACACTGCCTTTAGAACCTGTTTAAAGTTTTTTTAGAATGA
>JADGDF010000207.1 GCA_016745055.1 Thiotrichaceae bacterium
TAAAAATAAAAGGTTCTCTAATAAAGGTTGGGCTAGCATCTGTTTGCATTGTTATATCTCATTACTCCCCCTATTTCTAGGGGGTAAATAGCTTTCCTACTCGGTTACTAATCCAAAATAATAGAGAACCTGTCTATCTCCATTGGGATAGATAATTTGAAAATCATCAATCCCATCCGCATTGGCATCAGGCAAAGCTTTTAGGAATAAATTACCACCGACAGGAGCAAGCCCATGAAGCCCATGGGTGATTTCTTCAGCTAGTTGCCCACGGTAGGTTTGACCTTCTAACGTGATACGTAGATGGCTATCTTCACCCACAAACACACTTTCGTCAGATAAGGCCGTTAAAAAGGCCTTTAGGGTTTGTTGATTTGCAGTACAATTATTTGGCCAGGCAATGGCTTCAATATCGTGGTAAGCTGTGCTAATTTTAGCTTCAGTAAGTACCTTAATGGAAGTTCATATCTTCTTGTTCATGCACACCAAAGACAAAATCACCCTCAGGACGCATTTCTAGACTCTCTACTTCACCTGGCAGATTTTTACAGGCTTTCGTCAAAGATTGCCCATCGTAAACCCACAACGTGGTTTTGTGTTTTAGTTTGTCGTAGAGTGTTCCGTAGAGTAAGGTACCTTCGTGGTTCCATCCTAACCCTTCAATATTTTTACTGTCTTCATATCACTAATTGTCCCTGTCCACTTTCAATATCAATGCGGATTAAACCTTCTCTTGCCCACCCCCAAAGACTTCCATCAGGATGGAAAGATAAGGCATGAACATGTTGAAAGCCAATGTCACCAATGAGATTCAAGTTTCCTTGATCACCATCAACATGGTAGAGACGAGCGCGTTTTTTACCCGAACTGGCATAGAGTTGATGGGTGTGAGGATGAATATCTAAACCTTCTAGGTCACGTCCTAGGTAAAGAGGACCCAAAGGTTCAACAATGCCACTATTCAACGTGTAGGTAAACAGTTGGGAATTTGCGACACCTTGATCATGAATCGCGTAAACTGTGCTACATTCACTGGATAAAGCACCTGTGACAGTAAAGGTTTTAAAATTGAGCGGTTTCCACATTTCCTCAACGCGCATTTGTAGTAAACAGGCGTAATACGAAGGCTTTAAGGACCCAGCGGCAAAGGTACGTGAAAAAGTTTGTTGAGCACCCGCCACTAAGTCCACTGTGGTGGTCTGGACATCAAGCAATGCTAATGTTTCAAGGTCAACTAACACGCGTTGTAAGGTGAGATCATTGATAGCTTGTATCCCCTGATGCATCACTGTTTCAGTACACATTTGTAGTTGACTGGTTGTCATACGTGCTTTTTGAACTTCAACCAAACCTGACACCACTAAGTCTACACGCTCTGTTACTTCAAACGACGTTTGTTGATTCGCAAGTTGCGTATCGCTATCTGTGATGGTCACTTGCACTGTGTAAGTACCTAACAAAGCATTTTTCTCTAGTTGATAAGGCATCATCAACTCACCTACGCCATCAGGCACTAAAGGATTGAACGGTCGATCTTTAGTGTGAATCACTTGTCCTTGGAGTAGTGCCCTCTGCTGTTGGTGGTATAATTTTTAGAATATTTTTTCCGCTAAGCACATAAATATTATCCTGTGCATCAATGGCTAACCCATACCCCACAGATGTGATGCCAGTCACAAAGTCACTCACAGTACCATCAGGTGTTATTTTGACAATGCGACCACGATCAAATGAATAAATATTTCCTTGATTATCTGCTGCAATTCCATAGCCTAATGTACCAGATGCAGCTGCTAGCGTTGTGCCTTCTGGGTCAATTTGAGTCACACTGGTGGAATCAGCGCCTTGTAAAGTTAGCGAGGCTGTTACGGTGCGATCTCCCGGAAAGACTTGCGACTGTATTAAACTTAAGGTGCCATGTGCGCTAGGACCCACATGTAGCGTATTACTAACTTGGGCTGTCACAGGAGAAGTTGCAGTCACTTGTAGCTCAAAGTCACCACTGAGAGTAAGTGTCCGCTCTCCAAAGTCTACAGTGACCGCTTCACCTTCTAAACTCAAAGTTGGCAGAGTCGCTGTAGCTGTATAAAGTACTTCTCCTGGCTCAATAGTGGCTGTTTGAGATGGTACAACTTTCAACATCTGATCAGTATTTAACATCACAAAGTATATATTACCTTGATCATCAAGGGAAATTCCGCTTATCTTTTGAGTAATAAGGTCTACGAAAGATTTTTCAGACCGTTCACCGTTAGCAGCTAACTTAGCTACTCGTTTATCGCCGTAAGCGACAAACAGTGTGCCGTCAGGAGCAAATGTGAGCGCTTCAGCTTTAAGTAGATCAGTCGCAACGAGGCTCAAAGAGTTATTAGCTTGGAGAGCTAGCACTACCCCCCGATTATAATCGGTGATATGAGGTATACCCTTTGAATCTACTTCTATATCAGTGGGTTTAGATAAGCCACTGGCCATTTGTTGCGTCGAACCATCCGGTGCCATCTTTAATAGAACCCCATTATGTTCAGCGATTATCCACAAATTACCCATCGTGTCTCGGTGTAATCCCTTAAGGTAAATATAAGCAGGTGTTTGAAATGTATTTTGCTGCTCCCCAGTCTTTGATAGTGTAACAATACCACTCCCACCTGATACTGTGATCTGGCCATCATCTTCCAACCACATAAATTCAACTGAACTAACAGCAGAGGAAAACGGTTCAAGATAGCCATCATCGCGGGCTTTCGCAAGCCCAGGACCACTACGGTAAACCCATTTTGCCACTAGTAATTGTCCCTCGGCGTCAAATAACAGCCCTTTAGGGCTCCGTAGACCGATAAAGCTGTCACGAAGGGTACCATCACGCTCAAAGAAAGTGAGTTTATTTGCGTTCCCGTCATAATCAGCAACCACAAAATGACCATCACTGCCCACAGCTAAAGCTTCAATATCCAGAAACCCAGAGGCTAATAGCGTTACCTCTTTAGTCGTGACATCCAAACTACTGACACTAGAAGCGTTAGAAAATAAAAGTGTGTGTGTGAATCGAGTACTTCAACTTGTTCATAACTACCATCCAAAATGATTTCTGGAAGAAAGTCTTTTGTTGCATGGAGGAAAGCTGGGTTACGACCAGCAGAGGCAACGATTAACTTGTTATCAATCCAAGCAAGGTAGGCGCTTTTTATTGTATTCTGAAACAATTAGGTTGCCATCATGATCAATGGCTAAACCTCTAGAGGTATCCAAACCTGAGATAACGCGACTAATTTCTCCTGTTTCTTTAAACTGCGTGATATAACCATTATCACTCAGCAGGTAAAGCTGTCCTTTATTATCTTGACGTAAGCTATGAGGGTTTGAAAATAAAGTTTCCTTCGTATAAGGTGTTATCTCACCATCGGTAGAAACTTGGCTTATTTGGTGTGCTGCATATTCCGACACAAGAAAACCATCCCCCTCTGGTGCATGGATGAAAGCATAGGGATTTTTTAGCTCAGAGGTTAGCGTTGTTTTAGCACTGTCATCAAGTCCTTTGGTGCTTAAAGAGTTAAACTCAAGCCAACACAAACGATCATCAAGAGTTAGCAAATCACGGGGATCAGAACGATCAGCTAAACGAGTAACGGTATCACCCGAAGCTGACTTAACAATTTTGATAATATTCCCATACCCCTGATTACCGATGTATAAATGATTATCCGCATCATACGTTAGTGCTCTAGGCTGGTAGGTAGTGGCAGGGACGCGCACCGACACTTCACCTGTGGGCGTAATATTAAGAATCTCATGTGCACTATAATTAGATACCACAAAATTGCCATCAGGAGCAATTTTGACATCATAAGGACCAGCTAAATCGTCTGTAATAAGGCTTTTCTGACCATCAGGCGTAATTTTAAATAAATTATTGCCACTGAAACTTGTGACATACAAGTTATCATCCGCATCAATAGTTATTCCAGAAGGTCGTCCAATACCCGTGACTAAAGTAGAGAGTCCATTTCCAGCAAACTTGACGACAGCATTACCTTTATAATCTGCAATAAAAAGGTTACCTTGACTATCTGCAACTAGGCCTCGTGGCCCATTTAATCCTTTTTGGGCAAGCATCACAAGGTTTGCCGTATTATTGGTTTCTAAGGTGGCTACATAGAGCGCACTATCCGCTGCGATCAAAATTCGTTCATCGTCTAAAACTTCAAGTGCTTGCAAACTACTTACACGCGTACTCCCAGTATAAATAAATTTAATTTCTGTCCGTGAACCATCAACTTCTAGGCGAACCAAACTTTTATTGTAGTGATGGTAGGGTCCCAATACGAATACATTCCTATGCTGATCCAAATCCACATCAATCGGATAATAAAGATCAGTGGCAAATTCTGAGACAGTTCCTTCAGGGGTGATTTTTAATATCGAATGGTTACTTTGGCTAGCGACATAAAAATTACCAGCCGCATCTCGATCAACACCCCGTGGATTGTTGAATAATTCATTCTCTAGTACAAAAGGTTCAACACTAAACTCACTTTTACGCTGTTGGTAACCCTGATTTTTTAAAGATAATGTGGCTGTTAAGGTACTTGCTTCAAGGGATTGATTACCTTGATTCGCTATTTGTGCCGTGATTTTAACTGGCTTTTTCGCGGCTAATTGCGCAATGGGAGGCGTAAAGGCAACATGTCCTCCAATTTGATGGGTGGGTTCTATGGAGATCGAGGTACCCTGTTCAGCCAATAATCTCCCATTATTTTCATCAAACGCTTGAACAATCAAATGATAGTCACCTGCAGGGTGCTTTGCCGTTTGCCATTCTGGGCGTGTACTTAAAGGACTATTGGCCTCTACTGTCACTAAGCTGTTAATAACTGGCGTGGTTTGCTCTATTATTTGCTGGTTTTCATTAACCACTTTGATAGATAATTGTACTGATTGAGCAGTAGCGGCTTGGTTATTTAAAACCACGTCCATATAGGCTGCATCTAGTGCTTGATAACTTGCTTGTTCTAGTGTGACAGAAGTAATTTCAAGTGGACTTTCGAGTGCGGGTGTTAATTTGAAATCAACAGTAACCAGCCCTGCTTGACTAATACTCAGATTGTAACTGCTTGCTAAATAGTTAAGTGCATTGGCTTTTACCTCAAATTCTAAGATATCGACTTCTTCAATGCGGTAACTACCACCAGCTTCGCTTACAGCACCACTCGATAGGAGTTTGATACTAACATTAGCGCCCTTCAATAGGGCTGCTGGTGTTAGCGTCCACTACATTACCAATTAACGTCGTAGTTGGAGTAGCGATTTTTTTAGGTAGATGAGTGGTACCTAAATCAATAATGCTTCCAGATGGCACAAGGGTGGTAAAATGTCCCGTTTGGTAACCTTCAAGGGATATTTCAACGGTTAGTTCACCAGGCGTTAACCTGTTAGGGAAAAAGCACCGCTTTCATCAGTGTGAACATAGTTACCCGTTCCTACTAAGGTAATTAAAGCATTAGTTAGGGGAGTGCCGCTTTCACCATCTTTAAATAAACCTTTAAGAGTAGCATTAGGGTCTGATGGCGTTGTACCCGCGGAGTTGAGGAATGGCGAAAAGCTTAGCGTTGCACCTCTAGCAACAGTCCCATTACCACTAAGGGTATCATAACCATTTTTTGAAAGTGTTACGGTCACTGAACCGGGGGGACTTACAATGGAATAAGAACCATCTTCACCTGTCTGGGTCGAAGCGGTTGTTGTATTGCTGATTTCAACTAAAACACCAGCCAGTGGTTGACCTGTCACTGTATCTGTTACGATTCCAGAAATAAGACCAACGTCCGATAGTGGCGTTAAACGGATAGTTTCTAATTCGGCAAATTGGCTAGCAACAAGGCTGACAGGATGCGGAATTATAATAACCA
>JADGDF010000208.1 GCA_016745055.1 Thiotrichaceae bacterium
TCTTATTGATTTATATGATGAAATAATTGGAGTATGTGCCGGACTATGGAACTTTTATCTAGCTAATTGATTGATTTTTAACGGGATACAACTCTAAAGATGCATAACTATGAGAACAACCCTTGATTTACCAGAAGATTTACTCAATGAAGCAATGAGTGTCGCTGACACAAAAACCCAAACAGTCGTCATTATCAAAGCGCTGGAAGAATTGATTCGGAAATCGACGATTTCCGATATAAAAAGATACAAAGGAAAACTCAATCTTGAAATAGATATAGAACTTGCGGGTCAAAGTTTGTAATTTTGCCCCGAACGTTTTTATAAACTCAAGTTTAGTGAAAGATTGAGTTTACAAAACTCGACCTGCAAAGTTGAGAGCAAGAGAAGTACAGCTTCGGTGGATAAGCGAAACGTCCAACAAAACGGGCTACCTTTCCCTGCCTTTTTTTTGAGTACAAGTTTTATCTTGCAAACTAAAGTTTGCACTCTTGCAAGTTTCTTGGGGATCAATGTTTGTTGTATTCCCCACTAAATACCTCGGACTAGTTTGTTAGCTTTGCTACATTTTCCCTCCCATTAAATAAAAAAACTATAAAAATCAAAAACTAATACAGTGGTATAAGATTTGCCCAGTCTGTTTTTTAATTGATATTCAGACCACGGAGAAAACAGATGTGGGATTACTCAGAAAAGGTCAAAGAACATTTTTATAACCCGCACAACGCAGGAGCAGTCGAAGATGCTAATGCAGTCGGTGAAGTGGGTTCTTTATCTTGTGGTGATGCCTTACTCCTTACGTTAAAAGTAGAACCTGAAACCAACACCATCATAGCGGCAGGTTTTCAAACCTTTGGTTGTACGTCTGCGATTGCGTCCAGCTCCGCGCTGACTGACATTATTAAAGGCATGTCATTGGATCAAGCATTAACAGTCAGTAATCAAGATATTGCAGATTATTTAGATGGACTCCCCCCAGAAAAAATGCATTGTTCCGTTATGGGACGAGAAGCTTTACAAGCTGCGATTGCTAATTATCGGGGCGAAAAATGGCAAAATGATCATGAAGAAGGGGCTTTAATATGTAAATGTTTTGCTGTTGATGCGGTGATGATTGAACAAACCATTCGTGACAATAATCTACGTACAGTAGAAGATGTAAGCAATTATACGAAAGCGGGAGGTGGGTGTTCGTCTTGTCATGAAGGGATTGAAGAAATTTTAACCAAAGTGCTCGCAGAGCAGGGAGAAAGCTTTAATCCTGAGGCGGTAGCAGGTGAAAAACCAAAGCCTAAACCCAAATTAACTAATCTTCAACGCATTAAATTAATTGAAAAATTGTTAGAGGATATTCGCCCGAATCTACAACGTGATCGAGGTGATGTAGAATTGATAGAAGTGAATGGTAAATATATTTATTTAAAAATGACTGGGGCGTGTGCCGGTTGTCAAATGGCAGCGACAACGTTAGGCGGTATTCAACAACATCTTGTTGAAGGGTTAGGCGAATTTGTTCGTGTATTATTACCCATTGAAGAATTACAACGTCGTGCTGCAATGAGGGCTTAAACCATGAGCGAAGGGATTTATTTGGATAATAATGCAACGACCATGGTTGCACCAGAAGTGGTTGATACTATGTTACCCTTTTTGACCGAGCAATTTGGTAACCCCTCATCAATTCATCAATTTGGCAATAAAGTCGGTCACGCGTTAAAACAAGCCAGAAAACAAGTTCAAAACTTGTTAGGGGCCGAGTATGAATCAGAAATTATTTTTACTTCCTGTGGCACAGAATCTGATTCTACGGCTATTTTATCTGCTATCAAGTCTCAGCCACAACGCAAGGAAATAATTACGACTGTGGTTGAACATCCCGCTATTTTAAGTGTATGTGAGCAATTAAAGAAAGAAGGTTATACCATTCATTATTTAAGAGTTGATAAAAAGGGGCGTTTGGACATGAATAAATATGAGCGCTTATTGTCTGATAATGTTGCGCTCGTCTCTGTGATGTGGGCCAATAACGAAACAGGGACATTGTTTCCCGTCACTGAAATGGCTGAAATGGCAAATTCTGCGGGGGTATTGTTTCATACTGATGCCGTACAAGTCATTGGCAAATTGCCTATTAATTTAAAAGAAACGTGTATTGATATGTTGTCGTTATCAGGCCATAAATTACATGCGCCTAAAGGGGTAGGTGCTTTATATTTACGTCGTGGTGTGCGCTTTAGACCTTTATTACGCGGTGGACATCAAGAACGTGGACGGCGTGCAGGTACAGAAAACAGTGCCTCTATTGTCGCTTTGGGTAAAGCTTGTGAAATGGCCGCAGAATCTTTAGCCTATGAAAAAACAACCGTCAAAGCATTACGTGATAAATTGGAACACGGAATTTTGTCACAGGTATCTCATTGTTTTGTCACAGGCGATCCTAGCAACCGCTTGCCTCATACCACAAATATTGCGTTTGAATACATTGAAGGGGAAGCGATTCTCTTTTTACTCAATAAACTGGGTATTGCTGCTTCCAGTGGATCTGCCTGTACATCTGGCTCTTTAGAACCTTCGCATGTGATGAAAGCAATGGACATCCCCTTCACCGCAGCGCATGGTTCAATTCGGTTTTCATTATCTCGGTATAATACCCCTGAAGAAATTGACAAGGTGATTGAGGCTGTGCCTCCGATTGTCGCTCAGTTACGTAAATTATCGCCTTATTGGTCAGGCACTAGCCCTGTTGAGAAAGAACAAGCATTTGCACCTAGTTATGCTTAAATCATGAAAAATTCCTCGCTCAAAATTAAGCCTACGTGGAGTGCGAAGCCGTAGCTTCGCACATGCCAAACTACGGTTTGGCACTCCTAAAACCCATTAACTTAATACAGTGAAGCGGAGCTTGGGAACGAGAAGATGTTACCTTTAACCACAGAGAACAGGCATGGACTTATTGGATTTTGATGTGAGTCAATTATATTTTGACGAACCTATTCATCCTGAAGCGCAACAGTGTATCGAACAAGCGGCACAGACTTATGGGCAAACACAGGCTAAAACTCAACTGACGCGTGCCTATTTTCTTGAACCTCAACATCCCTTAGTATTAGTCGCTTTGTATCGTTATTTCTACTACCAACACCGCTATCTTGATAGTTTATTGGTGGCAGAACGGGTATTGAATTTGTTTGCCCAACGTTTGACTTTGAGTGAACAATGGCAAGATTTAACAGAGGAACAAATCACTCAGCTTGATAACGCAGAAAAAAATAGGCTGACCTGGCTACGTTTTTATTTATTTGCATTAAAAGGGGCCGCTTATTTAGAAGGGCGTTTAGGTCGCTATGACAACGCCATCTTGCGGTTAAAAAAAGTATTGTTATTTGATCGTAATGATCGACTAGGGGTTAAGAGTTTGTTGACCGTGTTACAAAATAAGCGAGATGAAGAGGTTTAAAATGAACATCGAACAAGATTTACAAGAACTGGACAGTGCAGAAGAATTTTTGGATTATTTTAAGATTGATTATGATCCCAACATCGTACAAGTCAATCGTTTACACATTTTGCAACGATTTCACGACTATTTGGCAAAAGCATCTCAAGACGACTCGCTGCAATTTGAACAGTATGCCGAATTACTAAAACAAGCCTATACAGACTTTACCCATTCTGACGCTGTGACCGAAAAAGTGTTCAAAGTCTTTCAAACCAATGCACCCAAAACCATTTCCTTAGACCAATTCAAGCAACAGGTTAATCCTCATGCAACCAAAATTTGACTATGGTGAGGAAGTACGGGTAATCCGTAACATCCGTAACGACGGAACCTATCCTAATCAACCGACGGGATGTTTGTTAATTTCACGGGGTAGTGTAGGGTATGTTCGTGATGTGGGTACATTTTTACAGGATCAATTGATCTATTCAGTGGATTTTATTGATATGCAAAAAGTGGTCGGTTGTCGGGAACAAGAACTACAACTGGCCAGTGAACCTTGGGTACCTACTCAATTTGATTTTAGAGACAAAGTATTTCCCAAATTATCTTTAGCGATCAACGGGGAAGTCGTAGCCACACCGGAGACAGAAGGTGAAGTTGAAAAAGTCTTTGCTAATCCCGAGGGTGTGTATTATTACGTTCGTTTTGCTGGAAAAACCTTGCAAGTACCAGAGACAGCATTGATCACGAGGGAATAATCATGAATAATGCCAAACGTTATATCAGTGCTGAATTTAATTACCACTTATTACGTAACGCATTAAACAGCTTTCATAAAAATCTGAGCGAACTTAACAGTGATGAGCATCAACAAATTTATCAAAAAGCAGTGACCACCTTTGATTTAGAACAATTAGTCATTCATGCGCCTGAAGCCATGGATGTCGTGATTCCTGATGCTCAGATTGAACACGCATTTAATGAGGTTGCATCACGTTATTCTGACGATAAAGAATTTTTCCACGATCTACAGCTAAACGGTTTGGACGAAAATAGCTTGCGTACCGCTTTGTATCGAGAATTATTATTTGATACGGTGATGCAGCGAGTTAGCATTGATATACCAGAAATTACGGATTTAGACGTGCATTTGTTTTATGAAATGCATCAACAGCAATTTGTTTTGACAGAAAAGCGTACAACTCGACATATTCTGATTACCATTAATCCAGAATTTGCAGAAAATACGGAAGCAATGGCGTTGCAGCGTATCACGGAAATTAAACAAAAATTGGCTGGACAAGTTGAGCAATTTGCCAAACGTTACTCAGAATGCCCAACTGCATTAGAAGGTGGTAAATTAGGTGAAATCCAACGCGGACAATTATATCCAGAACTAGATACTGTCTTATTTCAAATGAGAGTCCAACAAATCAGTGACCCCATAAAAACCCGCATTGGTTACCATTTGTTATTTTGTGAAGCCATCAAACATGGCAAACACTTGCCTTTATCTGAGGTGACAGGTCGTATTCGTGAAATTTTACAAACACGTTACCGTCGTCATCATCAACGAGAATGGTTGAATCAATTAAAAAAACAAGTGGCAGCATAAATAGAATACGCAAGTACAATGGAAGGCATTCAATTGGGCAACATCCCACAACGTCAGTCATATCCCTCCTTAGACCCAATATTTTTCCAAATCCAGCCTCAATGAGGCTTGTCCTGAAATAATGGTTTTACCAATTTAACCGATAGACACTTCAGTATTTAATTGATTATAGTATGTACATATATATGTACATTGGAGTCACAAATGCAATCATTTTCTATTGCAGATGCTAGGTCTCAACTGCCAAAAATCATCAATACCGTTGAACAAGGTCATATTACACAACTAACCCGACGGGGAAAGCCTGTTGCAGTATTACTATCTTTAAAAGAGTACGAAGCCTTACTGACACAAGGGGAAGGTAGTCTATTACATGCACTTAATGCTTATCAGGTACTAAAACAACCCACTAAGGAAGGGCTGTCGGATGAAGACATTGATAGCTGGAGAAGTCAGGAAATTGGCAGAAAATTGCCATGGGAATAAAATAACAAATAAGCTTAATAGGTAAACCCGCGTAACTGAGTAAAAGATGCTAAAAATAGAAGATAATTATGAACTGCTAGCAATACACTGAGCTCTTTTAACAGTAAAATTTCCTGATGAAGGTGGAATTAGAGACAGCGCCCTAACCTATAGTAGTTATATTTCTGACTTGCCAGTAAGAGTCATTGAACAAATTATTGCTAATGCAAACCCAAAGGAAGCAAGAGAGTGGCAAGAATGGAGAAAGTTATAGTCATCGCCATTGAAAAGTCGTTAAATACAGATTTTTTAGGTAATTGGTTTATAATATATTTATGGCAAGCAATGACGAACTGACACACGAAGAA
>JADGDF010000326.1 GCA_016745055.1 Thiotrichaceae bacterium
ACTTTGCCAACATCTTGCTGACATTTTCCCAAATGCACAACATGTTTCTCAGCTACAATCACTGCAAACCAACGAACAAATAGAAGACATTGAAATATGGCAATTTGCCAAACAAAATAATTACACAATTGTCACTCAAGATGCTGATTTCAACGATATTTCAGGACTAAATGGCTATCCTCCTTATGTCATTTGGATACGTGTTGGTAATTGTAAGTTGAAGGTGATAGAAAGTGTGATGAGAAAAAATTGCCTAAAAATACAAACATTCATTCATGAAGCTAGCTGCGGGATTATAGAAATTAGCTCATAGGCTGAGCTGAACAATGTGAAGCCAGGTAGGATGCGCACACGCGGGTCAAGGTTTGTAACCTTGATCCAAACGTTTTGTGAATTTCAAAGTTTGCTTAAAACATTCAGGTGCAGGTTACAAACCTGCACCCGCAAATAACCTAACCTACTTTTACCAACTTAGCCAGGTAGGGTGTGCACCGTCTTTTTGGTGCGCACGAAAAACTTGACATTCCTCCGCGTTCGCACCGCACAAAAACACGCGGTGCAAATCCTACTTGGCTAAACTTCCTAAAAAGGAATATTATGACAGCTCGTAGGTTGAGCTAAATAACATGAAACCCAACAAAGCGTCCAAGCAAAGCTTGAGAGTTAAGAGAAACCAAAACAGTAGAAAATAGCCATGTCATCAGCTTTTAAACTAAGTCATTTTGTCAGCGAACAAGACTACTTAGCAGGTGAAAAAATCAGCGACATCAAGTATGAATATATTGATGGTAAAGTGTATGCGATGGCAGGTGCGAGTAGAAAACATAACTTGATCAGTAATAATATTGCGCGTGAATTGGGTAATGGCCTAAAGCAACAAAAATCTTCTTGTCAAGTTTTTTCTTCTGATATGAAAGTAAAAATTAATACAGTAGGTACCCGTTTTTATTACCCTGATGTGATGGTTACTTGTGATGAAGATGAAGGCAGCGATGATTATTATACCGATACGCCCAAGTTAATTGTAGAAGTACTATCTTCATCGACCAGAAAGATGGATAAAGCCATCAAAATGCGTGATTACATCCAAATACCTTCATTAGAAGAATATGTTTTAATCGAACAAGAACTCTGTGAAGTTGAAGTGCTTAGGCGTCATGAAAATTGGAAGCCCAACGTGTATTTTTTAGGGGATGAAATTACACTGTCGTCCATTAATATCACAGTGACCGTTGCTGACATTTACTATCAAATAAATAACCCGGAGATATTGGCGTATTTATCCAGGTAGGGGGTGCACCGTCTTTTTCGTCCCCACAAAAGTCTTGACATTCCTCCGCGTTCACACCGCAAAAAAACACGCGGTGCAAATCCTACTTGGCTTCTTGAAATAATATGCATAACTAGTTATATTTATATGCATCATTTACTTAAAAGAGTTGTATCACGGAATTTAAGATGGTATTTTGCGAAAAGGAGGATATAAGAAAGAACAAGTTTTGTAAACTTAGGAGAACGAGTATGAAAATG
>JADGDF010000040.1 GCA_016745055.1 Thiotrichaceae bacterium
AATTCGACAGTAGTAATAGACCCATTACCATCTAGGAAAACCTTCTGGTAGCATTCTCCACTGACAACCACTTTTGAGTACGTACAATACTGCACAAAAAATTTCATAAAGCTCCACTTTCCTTGGACTAGTGCGTTTGCGGGCACTTTCCAGAAGGGGTTGGATTTGTTCAAATTGTTTGCGACTTAGGTTGCTGGGATATGTTTTTCTCATTATTCCATTATCTGACAGACTTTTGACTTTTTCAATGACTTTAAACAGGTTCTAAGGAATTGACACAAGCCACAAAATTTAGGATATAAAACAAAAGTATGAATTATCCCAAACAGACAAACGCCAGTCAAAACGCTACAGACAACTGGTGAGAGAACACATTCACGTTGGCGAAAAACTTGCGTCGGGCTTACATGCCCAGCCCGACAGCCAGAGCAGTTTTGCTAGCATCCAAGCGGCCTAGCTGTTTTATCAAAATGAATCCACCTGCTTACGTACACTGCCATCCCCATTACTTTCACAAACCCATGCATGTAGAGAGATAAAGCAACGAATATGCCTTGGTGATGTCTGGTTGGTCACGCGTTGTTTAGGGAAAACATACTCAAGAAGCTGACATCAAGCGGCTTTCAAACAAGTACGATATTGGCTATGACACAAAGCAGCTTCAGTGAGCGACCAGAATGGTTTACCCATAGTGCCCTTGTACAAAACCTTGTGACCAAAGATGGTGTATGGTCAAGTTATCACGACGAGCGCATAGCACTGGATTCTCATTTAGATGAATTAACCCATCGTATAGCTTAGATAGAACAACAGAGTCTCAAAAAGTCTATCTGATTGACTGTGAAGCCGATTCGGTCAGGCATATGCACACGTGGTCTGACCAGGGTTATCATTTCCTGATTTGGGCAAAAAATGTTCCCAGTGTTGATAAGGGACTGGATCTCCCGTGAGCGTCACGAAAACTCTGCGAGACACCGGATAGGTGGTATTTTAGTAGTAATAAACTTGTTTATCATAGTATAGTAACTTACAACCTGCCTTTGTTATGAAGAAACTTAAAGGAACTATCTTGACAAATTACTCAAGATACTATCGTAATCTGATTTGACTTGTTGATCGGTATTTTTTAACTTTTCAACCATCTTATAGCTGTGTAAAACAGTAGAATGATCTCGATTACCAAAAGCTTTGCCAATGTCTAGTAAGCTGGCAGCTGTAAATTCTTTGCATAAAGTAATTGCAATTTGGCGAGGGCGGGATATAGCACGAGTACGTTTGCGAGAACACATATCTTCAATGCTAACACTAAAATAACTGCTGACTATTTTTTGAATGTCAATAACATCAAGCTGAGGTATTTGATGAATGGCGGTGGTAATTAAATCTTTTAGTGCGTCCTGAGCTGAAGTCAAAGTAATATTTTGACGACGTACACGCGCAGTCATAATCAGCCGATGTAATGCACCTTCCAATTCTCTTACATTATTATGAATATTGCTAGCCACAAAATGACCTACTTCATCGGGCAATTTGACCTGTGCCAAGTGGGCTTTAGCCATTAAAATTTCAACACGGGTATTAATATCGGGTGGCTCAATACCAACAGTTAATCCCCAACTAAAGCGAGAACTAAGCCTATCTTGCAAGCCGGTAATATTTTGAGGAATATGGTTAGCCGTTAAAATAATCAATTTTTTGCTATCTAATAAGCTATTAAATGTATGGAATAATTCTTCTTGTGATTGTTTTTTACCTGCAAAAAATTGTACATCATCAATCAATAAGGCATCCATTGAACGATAATATTCTTTAAAATTATTCATTTTTTTGTGACGCAAGGCATTCACCATATCTGAGGTAAAACGTTCAGAATGAATATAAGAAATTTTAAGATTTGGTCTTTGAGCCAGTAAATGGTTGCCTACTGCTTGCATTAAATGCGTTTTGCCTAATCCAACGCCCCCATAAAGAAACAAGGGACTATAATAACCATCTTCAGCCACTTCTAAAGAAGCTGCTTGGGCTAATTGATTCGTTTTTCCCGTTACAAAGTTGTTAAAAGTTAATTTAGGGTTTAGGCGAATAATTGGCGTAATGGGGGCTTTTGTAGATTCTGTTTTTTTGCGTTTTTTGGACGTGGTTGTTTTTGCAAGTGGCGCTGAAGGCACTTTTCTGCTACCTACCTGCAAGATCACTGTGGGTGTTTGGTGAGGTGCTAAGTGGGTGATAATTGTCGCAATACGTTGGTAAAATTGACGTTGTACCCAATCTAAAACAAATTGGTTAGGGGCCAGTAATTGAAGCGTTCCATTTTCTTCAAGCGCGTGCAATGGGCGGATCCAGGTATTAAAATCCTGTCCCGATAATTCTCTTTCTAAATATTTGAGACATCGATCCCAAAGTAATGTTGGCACTTGAATTCCCCTCAATATTAATAACAACCCGGCCCTGGGTTTAAAATTGCCTGCATTGAACAGTTAACAAATCCGTCAAGCTTGCGAATGAATAACGCCAGCTAAAACAAGGTTTTTATTTCTGCGAGAGGTAGAAGTTTATACCTGAAAAACGCAATAATCTAGTAGCTTGATAATGCCTCATAGGTTAGTGTAATAAATTGATTTTAAAGCAATTCTTTAACTAGAAATTACTTTAACAAAAGGCTGTTTTTAATAGTTAGATCAACAAGATAGCTTAAAAACGAAAAATATTTTTCTTGACAGAACAACAAGTAACTTATTAGAATTGAAAATTTGCTGCAGATAAGGGGATATCATGAAAAGAACATTCCAACCTAGTAATCTTGTTCGCAAACGGAGACATGGTTTTCGTGCACGGATGAAAACGAAAGGTGGTCGATTAGTAATTAAAGCGCGCCGTGCAAAGTGCCGTGCGCGTTTATCAGCATAGGATATGCTATCACGTCTTACGTTTAAACGTCATCAGCGCTTGACAACTGCTGCTGAGTTCAAGGCTGTATTTGAACAGCCTTATAAATCTATTGATACATACTTTACTTTACTGGCTATTCCTAATCACTTAGATTATGGCAGATTAGGACTTGCCATTGCCAAAAAGCGTGTGAGACTGGCAACCAATCGCAACCGTATTAAACGTATTGTACGTGAAAGTTTTCGGCAGCACCAACATCAACTGGTTGGGCTGGATTTTGTCGCTTTAGCAAGAAACAATACTACACGAGCCAGTAATCACCTCTTATTTAACTCATTGATAAAACATTGGCAAAAGCTCTCTCTCCAATACAAAAACTCTTTGTCCTCCTCATCCGTGGTTATCAACTGATTGTCAGTCCTTGGTTAGGGCAACACTGTCGTTTTTATCCAAGTTGTTCTGAATATGCTAAAATGGCCGTGATTGAACATGGCATATTTTATGGGTTATGGTTAGCGATAAAACGGGTATTTCGTTGTCATCCTTGGCATCCAGGTGGATTTGATCCCGTTCCAGAAAAAAGGAAAATAGATAAAGATGGATAATTTCAGATTAGTTCTGATTATGGCATGGGTTTTTCTCGGCTTATTACTCTACCAAGCTTGGGAACAGGACTACGGCAAGAAACCAACTGATGTAAGCACTACGAATTCCCAACAAAACGCACCCTCGCCACAATTGCCACATGAAATGGTGGCGACACCAGGCACTGCTACACCTG
The DNA here is from genome assembly GCA_016745055.1 of Thiotrichaceae bacterium. Classification (GTDB taxonomy): domain Bacteria; phylum Pseudomonadota; class Gammaproteobacteria; order Beggiatoales; family Beggiatoaceae; genus JADGDF01. The sequence continues at coordinate 3,671 of JADGDF010000040.1, forward strand.
AAAGTCTGGAAGATGCATCAATGCCAACCATTGAAACACCCTCGGTTGAATTACCCACCGCCCAAATAGATAGAATCATCAAAACCAATTCACGGGTGCATGTTGAAACAGACGTATTCAAGGTAGAAATTGATACTTTGGGCGGCGATGTGCGTCGTCTTCACTTGCTTAATTACCCCGTCGAAGCGACAACACCCGATATTCCATTTCGTTTCATGAACGATGAATTACCCCAATTTTTTATTGCTCAATCCGGTTTTTTAGGCAAGCAATTGGCCCCTAGCCATCAATCTACTTACCAAGCCGAACAACAAACGTATCAATTGACAACGGGTGAAAACACGCTTGAAGTCAAGCTAGTTTGGGAAGATCAAGGGATAAGAGTTAATAAAATTTATACTTTTCGACGAGGTAGCTACATTATTGACCTCAAATATGTGGTAGAAAATCATACCACTACTCCTTGGCAAGGTCGTTTATATGGTCAATTCCAACGTACAGGGGCAACGGCTAGTAAAGAATCTAGCTTTATTTATACCTATACAGGTGGGGCAATTTCCAGCCCAGAAAATCTTTATGAAAAAATAAAGTTTGATGACATTACCGACAACTTTTTAGCTAATGAAAAACGCGAAGGATGGAAAGAAGGCTGGGTAGCCATGCTACAACATTACTTTGTTGCAGCTTGGGTTCCTGATAACCAACAAGTTTATCAATATTACAGCAAAGCTTTGACTCAAGAGCGTTATATGCTTGGTGCTTATGGCCCAACACAAACTATTCCTGAAAATACTCAACAAACTTTTGAATTAAAATTATATATTGGGCCAAAAATACAAGATGATTTGGCAAATATTTCCCCAGGACTAGATTTAACGGTTGATTATGGATGGCTATGGTTTTTAGCCCAACCTTTGTTCTGGATTTTAAAATACGTTCACGGTATCGTGCAAAATTGGGGTTGGTCAATTATCATTTTAACCTTATTGATTAAGGTTGCATTTTTCCATTTATCTGCCACCAGTTATAAATCCATGGCGAATATGCGTCGTTTGCAACCACGCTTGGTGGCGTTAAAAGATCGTTACGGCACGGATAAAGCAAAATTACAGCAAGCCATGATGGATTTATATCGCAAGGAAAAAATTAATCCTCTGAGTGGTTGTTTACCTATTTTGGTGCAAATTCCGGTATTTATTGCTTTATATTGGGTTTTATTAGAAAGTGTAGAATTGCGTCAAGCCCCTTTTATTTTATGGTTGACTGATTTATCATCACCCGACCCTTATTTTATTTTGCCTTTAGTCATGGGTGTAACCATGTTATTGCAACATAAACTTAACCCAGCGCCTCTTGATCCCGTACAACAAAAAGTGATGATGGTCTTGCCAATAGTTTTCACGGTTTTCTTTGCTTTTTTCCCAGCAGGATTGGTTTTATATTGGACAGTCAATAACATCTTATCCATTACTCAACAATGGATCATTACCAGAAAAATTGTTAAAGAATAATTAGAAATCGCAAAATTGTTGATAGTATATAAGTGGATCATACTTTCTATTTTGAAACCAGGTAGGTCGAAGACCTGCCAGGTTTTTTGTTGCCCACCGAAGTATTGAAATCAAAAACAGTCCATGTATAGGTGGTGAAGTTAATAGTGGGCAAACAAAAAGGCGTTTACCCATCCTACCAGGCTCGTAAGGCGGATAAGCGATAGCGTCAGCGTCATCCGCCATTCTTGGATTATTGCACGGAATTTAACTATTTAGCCCCAATTTGGTGGATGACGCTACACTTATCCACTCTATATTTTCTCTCGTTTGCCACATTTGATACGTTGGCCCTTGTAAATTTTAGTGTTCCAATAATGTCACAAATGTAGGGAATAATTTTTATTTTAGGTGGCTATGCTATGCAAAATGAAGGTTTGGGGACACTGATTTTGATGATATTTTTTTATTATGCTTCCATTTTGCGTATCAATATGGACTCTTTATAACTAGTGAGTTATTAGATGCTTTTTTTTAATTGTATTTTCTGATAAGAAGTTAATTGCTTTTTTTCTAGGGAGTTTTATGTGGATATCTGGGCTTGGTAAAACAGTAGAGTTTTTCCGATCAACTCGTAAGGCGGATAAAAAGATTCCGTCAAGTTATATAGTAAAAGTATTAGGAAAACAAAAATAAGCTTAGAAGTATCATAGACAGTTTATAGTATACAAGTTAATCATCGTAGATGATTCGTTCATAAAAAATTAAATTGCTATTTTGGCCCTTAAACTACAATTCTCAAAGTTTGTTCAAAAATCTCTCTTCTTTTCTAAAAACATACTCAAACCATATTGCTACTATATGGCATTTTATTCATAACTATAATATTTATTAATATTATTCTCTGTATATAATAATTACCAAGATTTTAGTAAAACGCTAAACTTAAGGAAGATTCACAATGACTCGTGAAATTATTACAACTGATAAAGCACCACAAGCAATTGGTCCCTATTCTCAAGCAGTCAAAACAGGTAATACGGTTTATATTTCAGGTCAAATTCCCCTGAATCCTAAAACAATGGAAGTTATTGAAGGAGAAATGGCTGAACATATTCACCAGGTTTTTAAAAACTTGCAGGCAATTGCGCAAGCAGGAGGCGGGGATTTAAAAGATATCACAAAGTTAAATATTTTTTTAACAGACTTGGCGCATTTTGGATTGGTCAATGAAATCATGGCACAATACTTTGAAAAACCTTATCCTGCAAGGGCAGCAGTAGGCGTTGCTTCCTTACCCAAAGGTGTTGGGATAGAAATGGATGCCATTATGGTTATTGACATTATTTAATACTGGTGAAATAGTGTTTTATCAGCAATAAAAAAGCGGGAACATGCCCGCTTCATAGGATTATTTACTTTCTTTGTTATCTTTAACTTCTTCAAATTCAGCATCAACAACATTATCATCTTTTTGGGTAGATGATGGCTGTTCACCCGCGGCTTTTGCTGCATCAGTAAAGCCTTCAAATCCTTCAGGTGTCCCTTCTCCTGACTGACCTGGATTTTGGGCATATAATTTTTCAGCTAACTTGCCAGAAATATCGCTCAAAGCCTGGGTTTTAGCATCAATTTCAGCTTTATCATCGCCTTCCAAGGCTTTTTTCAGTGCTTCAATAGCAGATTCAATGGCTGTTTTTTCATCCGCTTCAACTTTATCACCCAATTCGCTCAACGTTTTGGTAGAAGCATGAATCAAACTATCAGCTTGGTTACGAGCTTGCACCAATTCTTGGAATTTTTTGTCTTCTTCTGCATGAGCTTCAGCATCTTGCACCATTTTGTTGATTTCATCATCTGACAAACCGCTTGAAGCTTTGATGGAAATCGACTGCTCTTTATTGGTTGCCTTATCTTTGGCTGAAACGTGCAAAATACCGTTGGCATCAGTATCAAACGTGACTTCAATTTGTGGTATACCTCGTGCTGCAGGCGGAATACCAGATAAATCAAATTTACCCAACGATTTATTAGCAGAAGCCATTTCCCGTTCACCTTGCAATACATGCACGGTTACTGCTGTTTGGTTATCGTCTGCAGTTGAGAAAATTTGCGAATGTTTGGTTGGGATTGTAGTATTTTTAGGAATTAACTTGGTCATTACACCACCCATGGTTTCAATCCCCAAAGATAATGGCGTAACGTCTAATAACAACACATCTTTCACATCACCCGCTAATACTCCCCCTTGAATCGAAGCACCGACAGCCACAGCTTCGTCAGGATTTACATCTTTACGGGGTTCTTTGCCAAACAGGTTTTTCACTGCATCCTGCACTTTAGGCATCCGCGTTTGGCCACCCACTAGGATAATTTCATCAATATCACTAGAACTGATACCAGAATCTTTTAAAGCAATACGACAGGGGTCTAGAGTGCGATTAACCAAATCTTCAGTCAAAGATTCCAGTTTTGCCCGAGTCAATTTGACATTCATATGTTTCGGACCACTGGCATCTGCCGTAATATAGGGCAGGTTAACATCAGTTTGCTGGCTTGAAGACAGTTCAATTTTGGCTTTTTCAGCGGCTTCTTTCAAACGTTGCAAAGCCAGAGCATCACTTTTCAGGTTAATGCCAGATTCTTTCTTGAATTCATCTACCAAGAAATCAATAATGCGCAAGTCAAAATCTTCCCCACCGAGGAAAGTATCGCCATTGGTGGATAGTACTTCAAATTGGTGCTCGCCATCAACTTCCGCAATTTCAATGATAGAAATGTCAAAGGTACCACCGCCTAAATCGTACACAGCAATTTTGGCGTCACCACGCTTTTTATCCATGCCATAAGCTAAAGCGGCTGCGGTAGGTTCATTAATAATTCGTTTGACGTCTAAGCCGGCAATTCTGCCCGCATCTTTGGTGGCTTGACGTTGAGAATCATTAAAATAAGCAGGTACAGTGATAACAGCTTCTTTGACCGTTTCGCCTAAATAATCTTCTGCCGTTTTCTTCATTTTCATGAGTACACGAGCAGAAATTTCTGGCGGAGCCATTTTTTTGCCATTCACTTCAACCCAAGCATCACCATTGTCAGCACCTGCAATTTTGTAAGGTACCATGCTAATATCGCGTTGGACGACATTATCTTTAAATTTGCGGCCAATTAAACGTTTGACTGCAAATAAGGTATTCGCTGGGTTGGTGACTGCTTGTCGTTTTGCTGATTGGCCTACTAAAACTTCACCGTCATCTGCAAAAGCAACGACTGAAGGGGTAGTTCGACCACCTTCACTATTTTCAATGACACGTGCACTCTTGCCTTCCATAATAGCAACACAAGAGTTAGTTGTGCCTAAATCAATGCCAATAATTTTACTCATAACGTGCTCTCCGCATAAATCTGTATTAAAAACTGGGACTTAGATAGGGATTGTCCGAACTTTTTCAAGCAGTATTTTCTGCTTGTGCTGGTTGTTCTGTTTTGGGATTTTTTGCCACAATGACTCTTGCTGGCCGTAATAAACGTTCGTGGATTTGATAGCCTTTTTGATGTACTAAAACGACTGTTCCATCTTCCACGCTAGGGACTGGCTGCATAGCCATCGCTTCATGTAAATGAGGATCAAATTTTTGATCTTGCGGGTTAATTTCAATAATCCCAAATTTTTCCAAGGTGCTGGATAACATTTTTAGCGTTAATACCATACCTTCTTTCATGGCTGCAATATCAGTTTCTGGTTTTTCAGCTGCATCTAAGCCCAGTTCCATGCTATCTTTGATGGGAAGTAATTCTGAAGCCAATTTTTCCAACCCATATTTATGGGCTTTTTCAATATCTCTTTCTAAGCGTCGACGAATGTTTTCAGTTTCAGCCTTTTGGCGTACGAACAAATCCCAATTTTCTTCTGATTTTATTGTTGTCTGTTCAAGCTTGCGTGTTAACATATCTACTGAAACCTCTGCTTCTTCTGTGGAAACGTCTGTTTCATCCTTACTTTCTGTAGCTTCTACCGTCGCTGATTCACTTTTTTCTATTTCTTCTACAACCATGGATGCTTCATTAACTGATTCTTCATTTGCTGCAGTAGCCATTTTTTCATCACTAACGTTGATTGGTATTTCTTCTGTTGTCATTAATGTTTCCTGTATCACCAAAAACTTGTGCTTAAACTAATGGGGATAATTGAATACAGGTTCAAGTAGAATCAGCCAATATTTCGTAATACTCTTTGTAAACAATAGGTTATTGAGTTTATTTTTATTGTTTTTTTGTCTTGCAAAATTGTTAAATGTCCAAAACATGTTGCTGGAATGCAAAATTTATTTTGCAAAACAAGTTTTGTACTTTTTTGCAACTTTTGTAGAAAGGGAGACTTAAAGTAGTTTTTTGGGGAGAGTAACTTGTATGTTTACAGTGATCATGGTCAAAAATACTTCCACATAAAATCACCAATTGCTTTTTTATCACCTTCATGCATTACAAGTGGTAACATAATTTCTAATATACCCTTATTATAAGAAAGTCGAGTGGCATGTTTTTTCCTACATCATCTAGAAATTTCTCAAACATTTGCCAGCTAATATCTTTTAATAGCAAAGTCTGTCGTGATTTAATCACAATTTACTCAAATGCAAGCTGCGTCTTTTAAACTCCATGTTGAAGTGTTGACTTACTTTTTTATACTGGAAACCAAATAAATTTGTAAAAATTTCTTGAATGTATAAATGAGAAGTATTATCATTCATATCAGTCACTATTGAAATTCTAAACTAACCAGAGGTTCATTGCCATGTTAAGTAGTTTGCGTAAATTTAAAGTTGGAGATACTGGTAAAGTCACCGGATTAGGCAAAGAAAATAAAGCTTATCGACAAAAATTATTGGCAATGGGCCTTACGCCTGGCACGACTTTTAATGTAGTGCGTTATGCACCAATGGGTGATCCAGTCGAAATTTCTGTCAGAGGTTTTGCCTTAAGCTTACGTAAAGATGAAGCTGAGGTTTTAAAAGTGGAAAAGGTTAAGAAATGAAGAACTATACAGTGGGCGTGGTCGGAAATCCAAATTGTGGTAAAACGACCCTATTTAATGTACTAACAGGCGCAAAACAACATGTCGGAAACTGGCCAGGCGTCACTGTAGATCGTAAAGAAGGTTATTATCAATATCATAATCATGAAGTCACTTTAGTTGATTTACCCGGTATTTACTCACTTGATATTGTCTCTGATAGCGGTTCTTTAGACGAACACATTGCCCAAAATTATATTCTTTCAGATCAAGCTGATTTATTTATTAATATAATTGATGGTTCTAATGTTGAGCGCAACTTATATTTAACCACGCAGTTACTAGAAATGCGGGTACCTTTCATCATTGTGATTAACATGATGGATGTAGCAAAACAACAAAATATCCAAATTGATGTTAAAGCGTTGTCCAATACATTGGATATTCCTGTCATTCCTATCAGCGCTTCTCATCACCAGGGCATTGAAGACTTAAAAGAGGCTATTGATTACGCAGCAAAAATGCAAGTCATTCCAACTCTGCCTTTTTCTCATGCAGAAATGATTGAACATTCGATTACTCAACTTGAACCACTTGTCGCACCTTATTTAACTATTCAGCAACACATCCGCTGGATTAGCTTAAAATTATTGGAAGAAGATACAGCAATCATTCCTGAAGCGAGTAATACACTCAAAAATACAGCTAAACAATTACAATTACATATTGAAAATAAACTGAAAGAAGATATTGATATTTTAGTGGCAGATGGCCGATATAATTATATTACCCACTTGATTGATAATACGGTGAAACGTGGCAAGGTAAGCCGCAATACTTCAGATAAAATTGATAATTTTATACTTAATCGCTTTTTAGGTATCCCTATTTTTCTTGCCGTCATGTATTTGATGTTCATGTTTACCATTAACTTGGGCAGCGCATTTATTGATTTTTTTGATATTTTAGTCGGTACTTTACTCGTTGATGGCATGGCTGAATTTTTAACTTACCTTCAACTCCCTGAATGGCTAATTATTCTACTGGCTTCAGGTGTGGGCGGCGGCATCCAAGTTGTAGCAACTTTTATCCCTATTGTTGGTTTCCTATTTTTATTTCTATCATTTTTAGAAGATTCTGGTTATATGGCCCGAGCGGCATTTGTGATGGATCGCTTTATGCGCTTTATGGGTTTGCCAGGAAAATCATTCGTGCCCCTGATTGTTGGCTTTGGATGTAATGTACCAGGCATTATGGCCACACGCACTTTGGAAAATCAACGTGATCGCTTTTTAACAGTGACTATGACACCTTTCATGTCCTGTGGCGCGCGTTTGCCCGTATATGCTTTATTTGCAGCCGCCTTTTTCCCTATTGGTGGCCAAAATTTAGTTTTCAGTTTATATTTAATTGGGATTGCCGTGGCAGTACTCACTGGATTAATTATGAAACACACTTTGTTGCAAGGCCAGAGTGCACCTTTCGTTATGGAATTGCCTAACTATCATTTACCCACGGTACAAAGTATCTTATTACGTACTTGGGATCGATTAAAAAGCTTTATTTTTCGGGCAGGTCAAGTAATTGTCCCTATGGTCGTCGTACTCAGTTTTCTCAGTGCTTGGGGCACAGATGGGACTTTTGGGGATGATAACTATGAAAATTCCATGTTAAGTGAAGTTGGCAGAACATTAACACCTGCATTTGAACCAATGGGCATTCATGAAGATAATTGGCCTGCAACCGTGGGAATTTTTACTGGTGTATTAGCCAAAGAAGCGGTAGTAGGTACATTGAACTCAATTTATAGCCAATTGGCAGCTTCTAATTTAGTGGAAGAAGCTGAGTTTAGCCTCATAGCTGGTATTCAGGATGCCTTTGCTTCAATTCCAGAAAATTTAGCCGCAATGAGTAATTTACTATTTGATCCTTTGGGATTGCATATTGGTGATGTGAGTGATATAAATACAGCCGCAGAAGCACAAGAAGTTGATTTGGGAACTTATGGTGCCATGATAGCAAGATTTGATGGCCAGATTGGTGCTTTTGCCTACTTATTATTTATTTTATTGTATTTTCCTTGTGCTGCGGCAACGGCAGCTATTTATCGAGAAACACATTTTAAATGGACGCTATTTGTGGTAAGTTGGACAACAGGCATCGCCTACTTATTGGCCACGGTGTTTTACCAAAGCATGACTTTCAGCCAACACCCAACCACCTCAAGTTTATGGATCACTGGCCTACTTGCGGTGTTTTCTCTCACAGTGATGACATTTTACTTCTATGGGCGTAAACGTAATATGGCAATTCTTGCCGTGACAAATCAACCTATTTTTGAAAAAAACTGATGGCACTCTTTACTTAATGAAAAATTCCCTTATTAAAGGTCTATTTTGGCTTTTCATAGCTTTTCTTGCCTTTGGTTGCGATAAATCAAATGAAGACTCCAAAGCAGAAAGGCAAGCGCTTGCACGGGATGATCCTAACAAAAGCGATCGGGTGCTAATTGGTATTGCCTGGGCAAAGTATGAAAATGACTTTTTAAAAGGGATAGAACTTGCGGTTAATGAAGTTAATGAAAGAGGTGGCATCCTAGGTAAGGAGCTAGAATACGTTGTTAATGGTGATGAAGCAAAAAAATATATTGGTGGTATGATGATAAGACAACGTCAAAAAGTCGCCATTGACATTGCACGTTCATTTGCAGCTAATCCTGAAATTGTCGCTGTAATCGGTCATCGTTATTCATCTCATGCAATTCCAGCCTCTGTTGTTTATCAATATACAGGCATTCTTTTTGTGGCACCAACTTCAACCAATGTCAGCCTCACTAGCCACAATTTTAATTATACTTTTCGCATGTTTCCCAATAATGAAAATATGGGTAGGCAATTGGCAGCTTATGCTTTTCAAATGGGCTATAAAAAAATAATCATGCTACATGATCGCCAAGATTATAACATTGAGTTATCAGATACTTTTTTGTACACAGCCGCAGAAAACTATGGTATTAAAGTGGTACTTCGGCGATCATTTTTTGAAAGTAGAAGAGATTTCACTGTTATTATGACAGAAATTAATCAACTGAAGCCAGATAAAAATGTGCCAGTTGATTCTTCAGACCTACCTCCTAAAACATTTGATGCATTCTTTGTAGCCACGGGTGCATCAACGACTGCGCAAATTTACAATGAAGCACGTAATATGTCTCTTTATCAACCTTTTATGGGAGCAGATGGCATAAATTCGGAGGTTTTTTGGAATGTAGTAAGACCTTGGGAAATAGACAATACAAAGTTCCCTCAAAAATCAGTGGCAGTGACCGTATTTAATCGGTATGACGACAAAGAAATTGTTCAAAACTATCAAAAAAAATTTATAGAAGCCTATGGTGAAGAGTCTCATCATTGGGCTGCAATTGCCTATGATGCAATTCAAATCATATCTCAATCCATGATTAAAGCCCAATCTACTGTACCTGCAAAAGTTGCAGAAGCTTTGCGTTATATGTCTTACTGTCGAGGGTTAACTGGTGTCCTAAAATATTATCCTAATGGCGATGTATTTACGGATTTTCCTGTTTTATTTAAATATTTCAAAGATGGTAAGTTTCAATATAGTAAGTTAAAAAAAGAAACCATGGAACAATTACTCGATAAGCTTGAGGAGGACGGAAAATATATACCAGCAGATATACCCGAAAATGTGGATGCCTGTGGTGATATTGATATAGATAAAGATGGAATACCTAATAATCTTGATGCTTGCCCAAATAACACACAAGAAGAACTAAAATTAGGGATTGTTAAATCAGGGGGAAAAAGAGGTTGCCCAAAAGATACAGACAACGATACTGTACCTGATTACAATGAAGCAGAAGAGTGTATGGAAAATACGGAAGAGGAAATTAGCAAAGGCGTTGGCGACAAAGGATGTCCAAAAGATTCGGATGAAGATAAAGTGCCAGATTACCTAGATGAGTGTCCCAAAAATTTGATGGACAGTAAAAACGTTGACAGTAAAGGCTGTGCACTTGATGAAGACAAAGATAGCGTCCCAGATGATATGGATGTTTGCCCTGAAGACAGTGAAGAAGATGCAGTGGCTGGCGTTTACATGGAAGGTCTGCGTCGTGGCTGTCCAGCAGATGATGATGAAGATGGCATACCCAACTATAAAGATCAGTGTCCTGAAAATTTAATGGGATTTAAGACTGTTGATGAGCACGGGTGCGTGCCTGATGAAGATAAAGATTTAATTCCAGATGAAATTGATATTTGTCCTGAAGATGAGATAGAAAGCATTACATTATCAGGCGTCAACCAAGAAGGTGAACGCCGAGGTTGCTTAAAAGATGATGATGAAGATGGCATTCCTAATCATGAGGATAATTGTTCTAAAAATTTGATGGGTTTGAAACGAGTTAATGAAATTGGCTGTGTACCAGACATGGATAAAGATTTAATTCCAGATGAAGTCGATCAGTGTGCTGAGGACAGTGAAGAAGCAATTGCTAAAGGTGTTTATCAAGAAGGAGAACAGATTGGTTGCCCCGTTGACATAGATAAAGATGAAGTATTAGATTACCAAGATGCTTGTCCTGGCGATGTATCTGTCACTGAGGCTGAAAAAGCAAAAATCGGGGAAGATGGTTGTCCTATTGATAAAGATGAGGATGGCATTCTAAACGCCCAAGATCAATGTCCAGACAATACACCTGCTGAGTTAGAAAAAGGTGTTTATCAGACTGGAGACAAACAAGGTTGTCCTATTGATACGGATCAAGATGGTATTGCGGATTATAAAGATACATGTCCTTCACCAAAACCAGTTACTTTCAAAGTAGATGCAACAGGTTGTCCAATAGATAGCGACGCAGACAGTATTACTGATGATTTAGATATTTGCCCTCAAGATACAGCAAAGGCGCTTTCTAAAGGCATATATCAAACAGGGGAAAAAACAGGTTGTCCTATTGATACAGATCAAGATAACGTACCTGACTATCGAGATGCTTGTGAAGCAACAAACACACTATTCGTGATTGAAGAAAATGGCTGTGCAGTCATAGAATCAGTGAAGATTATCCGTTATGGTAATGATAGTTTTGTTTATGATAGTAGTAAATTAACACTAGAGGGAAGAACTTATCTTCAAGATTTTATCTCCAATTTAGATCAAACACTCTTAGTGAGTTTAGAAATTGTGGGACATACCGATGATATAGGTCCAGAAGAATTCAATTTAGATTTATCTGAGCAACGGGCAAACAATATAAAGCAAGTTATCACTAATTTGGGTATTCCTAGTGAGAAAACCTTAGCTTGGGGCAATGGAGAAACTCATCCAATTGCTACCAATGACACAGAGAAAGGGCGAATTATGAATAGACGATTTGAATTAATTATTCGATCTTATCAAAGAAAAGAAGCGGAAAAAGAGGTAGAAACAGAATTACAACAATCCACGGAAAGTATATCCATCACTGAATGATAATTTTACTCAGAGTACCCTACGGGCTAAACATTTTAAGATGCATATACGAGAAGCATTAGACGCAGATTTAAATGACGTATTATCTGTGGAACGAGCAGCATTTGGTGGAGAAGATGAAGCAGAATTGGTAAAAAACCTCTTAAATGATCCTAGCGCAAAACCAACTTTGTCGTTACTTGCTTTTAAAGAAGAACGAGCAGTAGGGCATATTTTGTTTACTGCGGTGCATCTTCTTACAGACGAACCAAATACTATTTTAGCCTCAATTTTAGCGCCGCTAGCTGTTATACCAGAGACTCAGAAACAAGGTATTGGTGGAAAGCTTATTGAAAGAGGTTTACAAATGTTGTCAGACGCAGGCGTTGAATTAGTCTTTGTACTTGGATACCCCTCCTATTATCCACGTCATGGATTTGAAACAGCCGGTTGTTTAGGATTTGAGGCGTCTTATCCCATCCCAGAGAAAGATGCAGACGCATGGATGGTGCAGGCACTACGTCCTGGAGTGATAGGTTCAGTTACAGGTAAGGTAATATGTGCCAATGCGCTTGATAGGCCAGAATATTGGCGGGAGTAGGGTATTTGCTGAGTCAAGTAATGTTTTAACCCAACAAGAAAATATTAAGTTTTGCCAAACAAACGTTTATATAAAAAGAAAAAAGGCAAAAACTGGTGCAAAATAACATTATCTGCATATTTTGGGTAACCAGGTTCACCAAATTCATCAGGGCGAGGTGGTTGTTTTTCCTGTGGACTTGGATCATAAGCTGTACCAAAAATCATATCCATGAAAATAAAATCCCCAGAATAATTACAGTTGTGAACACTACGATCGGTCACATGATGCCAACGATGAAAATGCGGAGACGAAATCAATAATTTATGCGTCCAACGTGGCCCATCAATATTCGCGTGAATATAACGATCCATAAAGGTTCGCATTAGGAAATAGATAATAATGGCATCGCCCATCGCACCCATATAAGCCATAAATAGTACATTTGGAAAGGTAAACCAAAAACGGTCAAAAATATGGAAACGGCTGGTTGAAAAAGAGTCGACGACCCGAGAGCTGTGATGCACTCGGTGAAATTCCCATAAAAATGGGATTTTATGGGCATAATAATGAACTGTGTAAAAAACAATTTCTCCCCATATAATCAGAATGACTAAATTGATCCATACAGATTGCGTTGATAAGCTATTTTGTAAAAAGCCATCACCTGTGGCAGGAAAAAAATTAGCCGCAATCGCGGCTGTTGTAATACCTTCAATAATAATGGGCGCGCTGGTCGCAAAAATAAGTTGTAAAATAACATTTTGATAAGTATAAACAATGTCACTGATAAATCCCACTCGGAATAGCGGTTGTTTATAAATGCGCCAAACTCGTTCCATTAATAAAATTAAGACAACCCAACCATATTCGCTGAGGTGTTGAATAATTGTTTCTATCCACGGTTCATGTAACCAATTCATATAATTAATCTATGGCAGCTAACATGGCGTCAAGCTTTGCACCGGAAAAACCACTCATGCGATATTGTCCCACAGTAATCAAAGGCACACCCCTACCGCCTAGTTCTTTAAATCTTTGATAAGCACTGGGAGATTTTTCAATATCATATTCCGTATAATTGATACCTTTTAATTTCATGTAAGCTTTTGCGGTTTTACAAACGTTGCACCAGGCCGTGGAGTAAATGACTACTCGTTTATTAATTTGTTGTGGTTCTTCTACATCAATTCTTTCTGTGACAGCTGGTGCTGTAAATGTATTGACTTGTTCAACTTCCACTTCATCCACTGGCCAAACAGTGGTTGCTCGGTCAGAAAAATGGATTTCACCATTTTCGTCTACCCATCGATAAACAGATTCTGCTAAGGCCGTTGAAGAGAGAATAACAAACATTGACCCAAGTAACCAATTGAATTTCATTAACTTTCTCCTGTAAAAACAATGAACATCATGACAGAAAATTTTCAAAACTTTTAACAAGTTTCCCACAAAATTTATCAAGTAGTCAAGTAAGTCGCAATGCTAGCTGATTTCTTAAGATTTTGTACTCATTTGAGTAGATTTAAAAGCATATTTTGCTAATAACATAATTCCTAGAATAAACAGCCATATTTTCCAAAAAGACAGGGTGGGAAGTTGATAAATTTCTTTATCATCGGTAATTTCTTCTGGAATAGAGTCGATTGGAGATTGTGTTTCAATCCAACCGGGATTAACCAACGTTAAATAAGCCAGTAAATTTTCATCAGAAGTTTCTAAGTAATTGTGGCCTAAATCTAAAACACCGCGCGTTAATTTTTTCAAATCAGCTAAACTGGTAGGAATTTCACCCCTTAGATAGTTATGATCTAAGCGCAATTCAACTAGTTGGGTTAGTTGACCCAAGGTATTTGGAATGGTGCCAGTCAATTGATTTTTACGCAATGAAAGAATATTTAAAGCCGTTAATTGACCAAATGAAGTTGGAATTTGGCCAGTTAATGTGTTTTCATGTAACCATAATCCTAGCAGTTTGCTAAGATTACTCAATTCACTCGGGATTTTGCCTGTCAATTGATTTTTGTACAAGTGCAAATATAATAAATTTTCAATTTTTCCTAGCTCAGGTGGAATTTCACCCGTCAATGGATTATCGTACAGATAAAGGCCAACTAAATTTCTTAAATTACCCAAAGTAATAGGGATACCACCAGAAAGTTTATTTCGGTATAAAGATAAAAATTGCAGATTCTCCAAATTACCCAAAACACTTGGAATTACACCCGTCAAACGATTATTGTGTAAATGTAGTGTTTTAAGTTCTTTTAAATTACTTAAGTTTTCTGGAATTCTACCTGTTAAATGGTTATTTGCTAAAGAAAGCACTTGTAAATGAGTTAAACTAACTAATTGTAGTGGAATAGTACCAACTAAATTCTGGTTTGCTCGATTAATTTCTATCACATGTTCTTCAGCACATTCCACGCCTAGCCAGCCACAAGGATCGTCACTTTCGTTCCACAAACTGTCCTTACGATCATTCCACTGTAAACCATTATTATTTT
This sequence comes from Thiotrichaceae bacterium, assembly GCA_016745055.1. Classification (GTDB taxonomy): domain Bacteria; phylum Pseudomonadota; class Gammaproteobacteria; order Beggiatoales; family Beggiatoaceae; genus JADGDF01. Next base: position 18,734 of record JADGDF010000040.1, read on the forward strand.
CATAGAGTACGATGAGTGCATCACATTCTGTTTGTGGAATAGCAACTTGTTCCGCACAATTGGTTTCAGCATGGATAGTATTTGTCCATAAAATACAAATTAGAAACAAAAAAATAAAAGAAGCTTTAGGCATATATTGCCCCGTGTATTTTAAAATAAGGAAAGTGCTTGACATTTTTATCTTCATTATACTATTGGTAATTCACGTGACATAAACTGGGGATGAAATTCGACATGTTGACAAAATTTAATAACCAAAAATGCAGAGTTAGAGCAAATCATATAGTAGAAATAGGGTATAAGGTATGATTCTCAAAAAAACTGAGCGAATTCCTTTGCTGCTAAGTAAATGTCTTGTTGTCCAAATACATGATGAATAACGGCAAGACAATCAGCACCTGCTAAAATTAACTTCTCTCCGTTTTCATGAGTAATCCCTCCAATCGCCACAATGGGTAAATTCAGTTGTTGCTTGGCTTGATGAATTAACTCTATATCCGCACGTATTGCCTGCGGTTTTGTGGAAGAAGGAAAGAAGCTGCCAAAAGCAATATAATTCGCGCCCGCTTGAGCTGCTTGCAATGCTAAATCTAATTGATTGTAGCAAGAGACTCCAATAATTGCCTGTTTTCCCAACATTTGTCGGGCTACTGCTAATTTTTCGTCCTCTTTGCCGAGATGGACACCTGCTGCGTCAACAGACTTGGCTAATTCAATATCGTCATTGATAATGAGTGGTACTTGATATTGACGACACAACTGTGACAAAGTCTGCACTTGTTTAAAACGCTTTACTTGATTTTGGGTTTTATCTCGATATTGAATTACCCGTGCGCCTCCTGCTAGCGCTTGTTGTACTGCATTAGCAAAGTCGTCTTCGGGAATGAGTTTGCTGTCTGTGATGGCATATAATCCTCGTAACATGATTATTCCCTGGGTGCTTCTACTTTATGAAGTATGGCTTTTAGCACATCATCAACCTCGTGACCTTCAATTTCTAATTCCGGCGCTAAAATTAAACGGTGTCGCAATGCAGCCAAGGTAATATCTTTAACGTCATCGGGTATTACAAAATCGCGCCCAGCTAATAACGCCATTGCGCGTGCAGCTCGAATTAAAGCAATACTACCTCGTGGACCAGCGCCCAAACTCACTCCAGGCCAGGTACGGGTGGTGCTGACAATGTCAACAGCATAATGATAAATTCGTTCATCAACTTGTAAATTTGCAGTAATACGTTGCAATTCAACCATAGTTTCAGGATTAATAATTGTGTTGACTGAATTGACATCTAATTTTTCACCGATTTTGGCCGCAGTCACTTGTTGAACAAGCGAAATTTCTTCTTGAACTTCGGGATAATCAATCCGAATTTTGAGTAAAAAGCGATCTAATTGTGCTTCTGGCAGAGGATAAGTACCTTCTTGCTCTACAGGGTTTTGTGTGCCCAATGTCATAAACGGTGGGGCAACAATAAACGATTTACCTTCAATGGTTACTTGTTGTTCTTGCATCACTTCAAGCAATGCCGCTTGGCTTTTTGCTGGTGCACGGTTGACTTCATCAGCAAGGAGTAAATGCGTAAATACAGGCCCTTTACGTACTCGAAACTCTTCACTTTTCATGTCATACATCACATGACCCGTCACATCGCTGGGCATAAGATCAGGTGTGAATTGAATTCTAGCAAATTGTCCTTCAAAGGTTTTTGCTAAGGCTTGAACTAATAGGGTTTTACCCAAACCAGGCACGCCTTCAATTAAAACATGGCCAGCGGCCAGTAAAGCAACAATAATTTGCTCAATCACCGTTTGTTGCCCAATAACAGCGTGACTTACTTCTGTCCGAATACGCTGTACAATGTCAATAGCACGTTCAATTTGTTCCGTGCTCATAATTTTTCCTTAATTTTAAAGCGCCAAATATATTTTGAAGTTATATCAGTGCTTCCAACAGAATTATCTCGTTCCAAATTACAAATACTTGTCAGTGTAAATGAAATCTCAGATTAATAAAAATATTGGTTGGAATATTTTAGGGAGTTTAACCGGTAAACTCTTAAATCCTCTCTTACAATTATTAGTTGCTCGATTTCTACTACCAGAAGATTACGGAATTTTTTCATTGGCCCTTTCTGTGATTCTATTTGCCGAAGTTTTCAAAGATTTGGGGTTAACCGATGCCATTATCGTCAGTCAGGAAAAAATTAATTATATTGCCTTGCAATTCACGGTACAACTCACTGTTTCCTGCCTTTTTTATATTATATTACTATTAATTACACCGGCTTTAAGTCTCTATTTTGCTGAAGCAGACTTAATTTATATTTTACCTTTGCTTGGGTGTTTGCTTTTAATAAGAAGTGTGAGCGATGCATTAACAACCTATTATTTAAAAAATCAACTGTACCAACGTTTAGCCATTCGACAAATTATGTACCCTTTAGTGACAGGTGGAATAAGCTTTATATTGGCTTATTTGGATTATGGGGTTTATGCTTTAGTTATTGGCGTATTAGCGGGCGAATTAAGTATCAGTTTCTTTTTGTACAAGTATTGTCCACAATCAATAAATTTTTATTGGCAAACCAAGGTGTTTTTTAAACTATTTAGTTTAGGAAAACATATTGTTATTCAAAGGTTTTCAGGCTTTTTGATTTTACAAGCAGACTCGTTTGTGATTGGTAAAGCGTTGACAGCCAATGCACTAGGGTTATATCGCGTTGGCAGTCAGCTCACAACCCTATTACCTAATGCGGTTGTAAATCAAGCAAGACAAGTTATTTTTACGGAATTATCCCAAAATCAAGAACAAGATTATGCAAACTACCATTATTATCGATTTTATACCTTAGCGGGTTTGTTATTAATCAGTTATTCAATTTCGGCCTATATTTTTGCACCTTTTGTGATTCCTCTTGTACTTGGGCAAGCTTGGGTGCCACTAGTGCCAATTATTCAAGTATTTAGCATATCAGTCATTACAGGACATCTCTCTATGCTGAATATAGATATTGCTAAATTATTGCATTTTTCTAAAATTTACAGTTATTCTTTACTCTTACGCGCCACCATTACATTATTAACTTTAGCTTGGGTGGTGCAATATGGTTTGGGCATAGTCATTATCACTTGGGTTATTATTAGCATGTTAGACAATGTGATGAACGAAATTATATTCCACATTAATCAAAAAATAATCAAGCTAAAAAGAGAAAAAATTTTGTTGTATCTATTTGCTTGGAGTTGGACTATTTTTGTTACCTATACTGTGGATTTTTCAATTGCGCTTTAGTAGTGCAAAATATCTCAATAGATATTTAAAATACGTAGAATTCAAAAGATTGACAAGTCAAGACCGAGTTTTAGCCTATTCTCTCTTGCTCTCCTCATTTTTCTTTTTTCTTTCGACAATACTTCTTATTTACAGCCTATCAGCAGTCAATTACAATCTCCATATTCTGCTAAAAAGAAATGTAAGGAAAATTATGTCAAAGACTGGAAAATTAAAAGTCGTACTGTGTTGGCACATGCACCAGCCTGTTTACTATGATAGTGTAAGCAAACAGTACCAATTGCCGTGGACTTACTTACATGGCATTAAAGATTACGTGGATATGGTTGCGCATTTAGAAGCGGTGCCTGAAGCACGGGCGGTGGTCAATTTTGTGCCTATTTTGCTTGAACAATTGGATGATTATCATCAGCAAATTAACGATTTCTTAAAAAAAGGAACCACGATTCGTGACTCATTGTTAGCTGCATTGGTTTCAAAAAGTTTACCTTGCACCACTTCATCACGATTTGAACTATTAAATCAATGTTTACGCGCAAACCATCAACGTTTAATTCAACGTTTTTTGCCTTACAGTCAACTTGCAGAAAAAGTTGAATGGCTAAAAGAAAGACCAGATATTGTGCCCTATTTAGATGAACAATTCTTGGTGGATATGTTGATGTGGTATCATCTTGCTTGGTTGGGGGAAACTGTCCGCCGCCAAGATAGCCGCGTAAAACATTTAATCAGAAAAGGTCAACATTTTAGTTACGAAGATAGATTAGAATTATTAGAAATAATTGGGGAATTACTGGGTGGCGTGTTAAATCGTTACAAAGTGTTAGCTGAAAAAGGACAAATTGAACTTTCAGTGACGCCTTACGCACATCCAATCATACCGCTATTACTTGACATTTCTACTGCCCGTGAAGCGGTTCCTGACTTGCCATTGCCCCAATTGACGGAATATCCTGGGGGTAAAGATCGTGTGCGTTGGCATATGAAAAAAGGGATCGAAGTGTTTAAAGAACACTTTGGCTTTGAACCCCAAGGCTGCTGGCCTTCTGAAGGTAGTTTGAGTGAAGAAACCATACGCACGGTTGAAGAGTTTGGCATTCGTTGGATGGCCAGTGGTGAAAATGTATTGCGCAATAGTCTGGAAAAATCAAGCTTTATAGATGCCTCTACCCATCGCCCTTACCAATTACCTCAGTCAAAAATCAGTTGTTTTTTCAGAGATGATAATCTGTCAGATTTAATTGGGTTTTCCTTTGCAGAATGGCATGCTGATGATGCCGTAGATCACTTTATTCATCATTTGGAAAATATTTCGACTTTTTTGGGTGAAGAGCAACAAGATTACGTTATTCCGATTGTATTGGATGGTGAAAATGCTTGGGAACACTATCCTGAAAACGGTTACTATTTCCTCAGTACTTTATACCAGCGTCTAGCAGCCCATCCACAATTAGAACTCACTACCTTTTCTCATTGTTTAGACTTGCCCACAGTGGAATTGCCAACATTAATTACGGGTAGCTGGGTCTACGGTACGCTCACAACCTGGATTGGAGATAAAGATAAAAATCGAGGTTGGGAAATGCTGATCGAGGCAAAGCAAGTCTATGATCGTAAAATAGATACTCTATCGCCTGAAAAACGCGCTGAAGCAGAACAACAGCTTGCCATGTGCGAAGGTTCCGATTGGTTCTGGTGGTTTGGTGATTATAATCCTGGAGATGTCGTTCGAGATTTTGATCAATTGTTTCGTTTACATTTGACCAATCTTTACCGAATTTTAGACGAATCTCCGCCGTATTGTTTACAACAGGCATTTACTTTTGGAGGCGATAATGCGCCCGCAGTGGGTGGCGTCATGCGACCAGGACAGGAGCAATCTGCATGAACACAGCATTTAGTTTTAAAAAGCGCAGGGGCGGTATTTTATTGCATCCCACCTCTTTGCCAGGTACTCCTGGTAACGGTGATGTTGGTACGCATGCCTACCGATTTATTGATTTTTTAGCTAACAGCAGCTTGTCTGTATGGCAAATGTTACCCTTGGGACCGCCACAATCAGATCTGTCTCCTTATCAGTGTCAATCAGTCCATGCAGCCAACGCGCGTTTAATTAGTATTGAAAAATTGGTTGAAAAAGGTTGGTTAAGCACACCGCCAATGGAATCTCATACCGAAGAAAGCTACCGTTATGCCCGTTTAAAGGAAGCGCGGCTTGGCTTTATCAAACGTGCAACACCCACGGAAAAAAGTGATTACGACACCTTTGTTGAGCAAAATCGTGCTTGGTTAGATGATTATGCTCTTTTTCGCGCTTTAAAAGAATCTTATGGCAATAAAGGCTGGTGGGATTGGGCACCAGAACACCGTGACCGAGATGGGACCGCACTTAACAAAGTCAGACATCAGTTAAAAGACACAGTTGAACAACAGTATTTTGAACAGTATGTATTTTTTAGTCAGTGGAAAGCACTTAAAGCCTACGCTCATGAAAAAGGTATTTATTTGTTTGGAGATATGCCCATTTTCATTGCGGATGATAGCGCAGATGTGTGGGCAAAACGCGAGTATTTTCTGTTGGGTGAACAAGGTAAACCAACAGTTGTTGCAGGTGTCCCACCAGACTATTTTTCAGCCACAGGACAACGTTGGGGCAATCCGCATTATAACTGGAAAGCTATGGAAGCTGATGGATTTGAATGGTGGGTTGAACGCATTCGTAGTTTAGAAACCTTATTTGATGTGGTGCGTGTTGACCATTTTCGAGGATTTGAATCAAGTTGGGAAATTCCAGCAAAGGAACAAACCGCAATTAACGGTAAGTGGGTAAAAGTTCCAGGGGAAAAGTTGTTTAGCGTATTGCAAAGGGAAACCAAATTACCTTTAGTTGCAGAAGATTTGGGCGTTATTACGGATGAAGTGGTTGCCTTGCGTGATACATTTCACTTTCCTGGTATGAAAATTTTACAATTTGCGTTTGACAGTGGACCTGATAATCCTTATTTACCTCACCACCATTTACCCAATTGCGTTGTGTATACAGGCACGCATGATAATGATACGACCTTAGGTTGGTTTAAAAAACTGCCAACATCAGTACAACAATATGTGTGTGAATATTTACGAGCCTATCCACATGAGATGCCATGGCCATTGATTGAAACCGCTTTTGCCTCTGTTGCTAAACTTGCGGTTATTCCCATGCAAGATGTGCTTTCCGCAGATTCTGATCAGCGAATGAATACCCCAGGAGTGCCAACAGGCAATTGGCGTTGGCGTTTTGATTGGTCACAATTAACGATTGGTGTGACTGAGAAATTACGCCACCTTGCGAAGTTCTATGAAAGAGTCTAAATAGATAGAATTCAGGAGTCAGAATATAGAATTCAGCATAAAAAAGTTGACAAGTTAAGTTTAGAAGCTATGCTGTTTTCCTGAACTCCTGAACTCCTGAACTCCTGAACTCCTGAACTCCTGAACTCCTGAACTCCTGAACTCCTGAACTCCTGAACATGAAATACTTTTGCCTTATCCTACTTTTTTCTAGTTTATCCTATTTATTCCCGCAAGCTTATGCGGAAGATAATGGTTTTTTTATTGTGCCAAAATTATTTTTATCTTCACGAAACTTTGAATATTCAGTTGCAGGTGGTGGAGTCAGTGGTAATATTCAGTCATTAGGGCTAGGTATTACAGCAACTATTGGCCGTGTTTATGCCAGTATTGACGGTGAAAGAACCATTTCTCCAACTGAAGAAGATACCACAAATTTACTTAATACAAGAAAAGTTGAATTTGAAAGAAGTGATACCTCAATTTCACTGGGCTATGCTTTAGATGATGCAATCAGTATATTTACTGGCTATAAATTTGGCAAATCAACATTGATAGCAACGGCACCTTCTCCATTTGCGGGTGCCAAAATCAGTTTGGAAGGACAAGGTATGTTCATTGGAGCCGGTGGACGTTGGCCAGTAAAAAACTGGGGGTTTATGGCCTTTAGTGGGGCCTATGCAAAAATGAATGCAACCTATAAAGACTTAGTGGTTGAAAGCGATGATGGCAGTGCTTCAGGTACTAGTTTAAGCTTAAAATGGCAAGGAATATTGCCAATAAAACAGCTAAGCTATAATATTTCCCTCACCCGCCATGACTATTATTATGAACGCCTCAAGGAACTTAATTTTGATATTTCAGAACAAATTTTATCTTTTCGCTTAGGTGTCAGCTACCAATTTTAAATCTGTGCTAATCTCAGCTATCCAAAAGGTTAAGCGGCTTGCGCTTGTTCATACCCATATTCTGAACGTATTTGATTAAAAGCAGCAATAATGTCCTGCTCAAACGCTTGAATTTTTGTTAAATCTTGACTGCTAGCTGTTGATTTCAAACGTCGTGCTTTTGCAAGTAGAGGCAATTGCGTCAGTTGTTGAACTGGTACGCCTAAATTTAATAGTTCAATGCCTTGTTGGTAAATCTTCAAAATTAATTTTAATAATAAAATTTGCTTTTCAGGAGAGCAAAAGCTATCAATTTCATCAATCGCGCTTTGTTGCAAAATGCCTTCGCGAATAATTGCTGCACTTTCTAATACCCAACGTTGGATTGAAGAAAGCGCTTCTGGACCCACTAAATTTACGATTCTTGCCAATTCATCTGCTTGCGCTAATAAATTTAATGCTTGGTTACGGGAAACCAACCAATGCTTATCCACATTTTCTGCCCACCATTGTTGGGCGATTGTCACGTACCCAGAAAAGCTTTCATTCCAATCAACAGAAGGATAATGTCGTGCATCGGCTAATTCTTTGGATAAAGCCCAAAATGTTTGGATAATTTCTTTGGTATGACTGGTCACAGGCTCAGAAAAATCACCACCAGGCGGGGAAACAGCACCAATCAGTGTGATTGAAGATTTTTTATCATCCAGAGTCACAACACGTCCGGCTCTTTCATAAAAGGCAGCTAAACGTGAGGCCAAATAAGCAGGATAACCTTCTTCCACGGGCATTTGTCCCAAACGTCCTGCCACTTCTCGCAAAGCTTCAGCCCAACGACTGGTTGAATCTGCGACCATCACGACGTCATAACCTTGATCACGGTAGTATTCAGCAATAGTCACACCCACGTAAATTGAAGCTTCACGGGCAACTACCGGCATATTAGAAGTGTTTGCAATCAGTAAAGTACGTTCCATTAGCGAACGCCCAGTATGTGGATCAGTCAACTGTGGAAAACTTTCCAAAATATCGACTAATTCATTACCACGTTCGCCACACCCAACGTAAATGACAATGTCCGCATTTGACCAACGGGCAATTTGTTGTTGTAACATCGTTTTACCAGCGCCAAATGGCCCAGGAATTGCCGATTTTCCACCTTTAAGTAAGGGGAAGAACGTGTCTAAAATGCGTTGACCTGTTAGTAAAGGTACGACAGCATGATCACGATTTTTATAAGGTCGCGGCTTGCGCACTGGCCATCGGTGAAATAACTTTAATTGTTGAACGCGCCCATCACTGCGCTTAACACTTGCAATAACTTGTTCCAGTGTATACTGACTTTCTATTGCCAAAGACACCAACTCACCTTGGCAATCGGGGGGGACTAAAATATGATGAACAATAGTCGGTGTTTCCTGAACCTGACCTAATACACTCCCTGCTGAAATCATTTGACCAACAGATAGCTGGACATTGGGTTGAAAATGCCAAGCTTTATCTCTGGCAAGGGGTAAAATTTGAGAACCTCGAGGAATGAATTCTCCACTTTCAGCAAAAATAGTATTGAGTGGTCGCTGAACTCCATCAAAAATTTGCCCCATCAAACCAGGACCTAATTCTACAGATAATGGATGTCCCAAAGCATGGACGTCTTCCCCTGGACGCAAAGATTCTGTTGATTCATATACTTGGATAATCGCCTGTTCTTCTTCCAAACTAATGACTTCTCCCATTAGTCCCAATTTGCCTACACGGACTTGCTCGCCATTGCGAATACCAGGAAATTGAATGGTGACAATTGGGCCATTTACTTCAATTATTTTTCCAATGGGTAACATGCTTTTATCCTTGATGAGAATTCAAAATAGTTATGTTTTGAGATATAACACATTTTTCATTATTGGCCTTTCTGTGCATTAAACGCATTGTAGCAAAGAAAGTAATTAGATTAATAATGTAAAGAAAATCTTGGTGATGATTTCACTTAATTATTTCCATAAACAATTAATTAAACCATAGTTTCTTCAGTGACACGTAAAACTTCTTCAATGCTTGTAATACCTTGATAAGCTTTAATCCAGCCATCTTGACGTAAGGTACGAAAACCAAGCTTCTGGGCAAGTTGACGCATTTCTGTCGCAGTCGCATGATTTAAAACCAAGTTTTGCATTTCAGGGGTAATATATACCAGTTCGTAAATACCAACCCGTCCACGATAACCACTCCCCTGACAATCAGAGCAACCAATAGCTTGTGACCATCGTGCAGGCAAGTTTGCTAACTCTTTTGGAAGTAAGGGCACAATTTCTTGTTGTATTTTAAGTAAAGGTTCTTCTATAACTTCTGCAATGGCTGTACAATTATGGCATAAGCACCGTACTAAGCGTTGAGCTTGAACAGCGCGGACAGAAGTAGCCACTAAAAAAGGTTCAACCCCCATATCAATCAAACGTGTGAATGCACTGACAGCATCATTCGTATGTAAAGTGGATAAAACCATGTGACCTGTAAGCGCTGATTGAATGGCAATTTCGGCAGTTTCCAAGTCACGAATTTCACCAATCATAATGATGTCAGGGTCTTGGCGTAAAATAGAACGCAGCGCACTACTAAACGTAAATCCAATTTCACTATGGGTTTGAACTTGCGTAATGCCTTTTAATTGGTATTCAACTGGATTTTCTACGGTAATTATTTTTTGAGCACTATTGTTAATACTGTCTAGTGCTGCATACAGAGTCGTAGATTTACCTGAGCCTGTTGGGCCAGTCACTAAAATAATGCCATGAGGTTCGCTGATCCACTTTGTGAACAAACGATAGTGATCAGGTGCAAAGCCCAATTGTTCCAAGCTGCTTGTTTGTCTTTCTTTGGGCAATAAACGCATGACGATGGATTCGCCATGTACCCCAGGCAAACAGGACACGCGAATATCCAATTCCTGACCACTAACTCGAGTATTTAAACGACCATCTTGAGGTAAGCGCCTTTCTGCTATGTCTAGCCCTGAAATTAACTTAATACGTGAAGCTATCGCATTAAACCGCTCTTTAGGTAAGCTTAAATGTTCGTACAACACACCATCTACTCGATAGCGCACAAAAAATGTATGTTCTTCTGGTTCAATGTGAATGTCTGAAGCTCGTTGATCAATTGCTTGAGAAAAAATATTATTAACAAATTCAACAACTGGGGCACCTTCAGCTAATTCTTTAAGAAAATTAACATCATCAGCATCACCAAAATGATCATTTTTGTGAGATTTAGTCACTAAATCTAAAATACGGTCTAAATCCTGATTTCTGGTCAAGTACCAAGTCACAATTTGCTCGGGAAATATGGATGCAAATACTTCTTGAATTGTACTCGACAGAGGATCGCGGCCAATGCAATGAATTTGGTTATCTTCAGTTTCCCAAATAACTACTTCTTGATCTAACCACCAATCTTTTTCAATATTAGTTTTTTCAATGGTTTCAAGCAACCTATTGACATCAATGGGAATATCTTTTGCCTGAATGACTAGTAAATTCAATTGTTTTGCTAATGTACTGAGTAAATTATCTTCAGAAATTGCGCCCATGCGAATCAACACAGCACCCAATTTTCCCCCAAATCGAGTTTGAAAGTTTAAAGCACGTTCAATTTCTTGTTCATTGGCTAAATTTGCTTGAATCAGCATTTCTCCCAAACGAAGAGGTATGATGGTATCAATCATGGATTACAGTACCTAAAAATGACAAAAGAAATATGCTTTTTAAACAATGAATAAAATCTAAACTAATACAAATATTGTATTACAATTGATTAGTTTGTTATTAATTTAGTAATTGTATGTTGGCACATAGCAACGATGAGAAAATATTTTATATATACTATAATTATCTAAAGTCATTTAGCAAGCTGCTGGCGTAAATAATAGGGTTAAACCTTTAGTAAAAACGAAGAGGAGACCCCTCTGATTGCCTAACAAAGTAAAGTAAGGAATATAATATGCAACTGCTTACAGAATTTTTTATGTGGTGTACCATTATAAATGGTACTTTACTACTCCTTTGGACTATCATGCTTATATTGATGCCCAATATTGTGTATCGTGTGCAGAGTTTATGGTTTCCAATGTCACGAGAAACTTTCAATGTGGTTATGTATTCGTTTCTTGGATTATTTAAAATCATCTTTCTGGTTTTTAATGTCGTTCCGTATGTGGCCTTGCTAATTATTTTAAATAATTAAGTTCATCCATAATTGCTTTCAAGTTTTCTTTACGAAATTGGCTATCGTCACATGACTCTGTTTAAAATTCTCTAACCATATCAATTCCACATTCAATCTTATCTCTCGTGATAATCTACGGCTTGGACGCACTTGCTTTGTGTTTGATTATTCAGAACAAGAGATGAGATATAGCTAGCGCATTATAATTTGTCAGTATTGAAATGAAGAGTAAATAGGGTATCGACATTGCAGCGTTCTCGTTTGCGAATAGCCTTAGCTTGAGCC
>JADGDF010000209.1 GCA_016745055.1 Thiotrichaceae bacterium
GAAAAAGTGGGCTCAAGCTAAGGCTATTCGCAAACGGGGCCGCGGAGATGCAGAGCCCCCCCATTAAGTTGATTATAATGTTGACAGATTATAATGCGCAAGCGATAGATGTCAGAGACATGTGAGAGGATGAGCCCTAGGTAAAACGCGGGAGGACATTCAGGGAATGGAGCGCATGGCCCAGAGATATAGACGGAAGTTGATATAGACAAAGTTAGTATTTCCGTGGGAACCGAAGTTTAAAATTTTGAGTGAGTGATTGAATGTGAAACGCCGCGGCGAAGGCCATGTCTTAAGACGCAGGATAAAACAGAGCAAGCAATATCTATGTGAGACCCAACCCCTTCATTCCACTTCACCCCTACCCCACACCCAACGCCACCACCGTGTCACATACTGCCCAATGTCCGTTACCGAAACACCTTGCTCATAAAGCTGGCGTAGTTTTGCCAGAGGGTTAGCCCAGGTTGTCCAAGCAATCGTCAATCCTTTGGTTAAGCGATTGCCAATGCGGTAGCCGAGGAAGTCAAAGCCCATGGTTTTAAGTCGACCAATATAGGTCTTAAACGGGTGTTTAGTCATCTTTACAGCATTTAACACCCGATTCATTAGGCGCACCACAGTGCGTAACTGAGGGCGAGTCCGACACAGAATCACCCAGTCGTCCATGAAACGCCCATAAAACAAAGCATGCTTTTCACAATACTGACCAAGTTCATCATCCAATTGCTGCAAATACATCGCCCCCAACAACGGGGAGATCGGATTGCCTTTACTGAGGCCAATATCAACGTGGTGCAATACTCCGTTCACATCGTCCAGGCGATCCAGCATCCGATGTAATAATGTCAAGGTTGTTTCACAAGGAATCAGCATTTTAAGTTGTCGTTTTAAAATGGCGTGAGCAATCGTGGCATAATACGAATTCACATCGCTGCGACAAACAAAGCGATAGTCCTCCACACATTGATTGACTGCTCTCACACAACCCTTTGCTCCTCCTCTACAAGGCTATCGCCTTAATTACCAATGCATCCTGAGCTGACCACACCAAATAGCTATCGTACTGCTGACAAGGACTAAACCAATACGTCCCGGTGCGGAGTTGCTCAATGATGAGTGGCTCTAATGTTTCCCGATGATGACACACATGCCAGTGATCATTGTTATGATGACAGTCTTTGCGTCGTTTTGCTAACCACTGCCAAGCGGCTTGCAAGTTATCGGGTGCCACAATGTGTTAGATTAAGTTCATGTTGACATTATTACGGTGCTATTGAGCAAATGTTTCATCCTGAATTCAGAAGCGTTGCTATAAGCCACTATGTGGGTTAAGGTTTGTCACTTTAATCAGAATGTTTCAATCAATTCAACGTTAGTTAAAACCTTCGGGTCGAGTTTGCAAGACTCGACACGCGAGGCAATAACACGACTGAATTCAGGATTACTCATGCCGTAGTTCACGTAGTAATAGAAAGGAAACTTTGCAGGTTAAGGTTTGTAACCTTAACCCGAACGTTCCTCATGCCGTAATTTGTATTATAATAGAAAGGAAATAACATGTAAATACCACAAAAGTTGTACTCTATGATACTTTAGTTGTGATTTTTGTTTTGCTGTGATGGGATTTATTCATTTTTTTTCTTTTTATTTCAAAAAATACGTGTATTTACCATAAAAAATCCATGCCTGATTACACCTCCACGATCCCAATTTACCACCACACCATGACTTTGTTCTTACCTGCTTGTTTAGCAGCCTGTAGCATGAGGTCCGCTCGGTAAAGGACTTCATCTTTGGTGAGCGGTATAATTCGACGGGTTTCTCCGGTTTTATCATCTGCAACGGTTTCAACATTATGAGAAATACCAACACTGACAGTCACTTTTAATGGTAACCCAAATAAAGTGGTCATTTGCTTCCTTTCGCAACGCTGGCGAATTCTTTCTGCCAATATGTAAGCCCCATCAACTTCAGTATTGGGCAACATCACCATAAACTGTTCCCCATTATAGCGACAAGGAAAATCAATATTTTGCCTAACGGAAAGGCGAACAAACCGTGCAACTTCTTTCAATACGAGGTTTCCCTCTTGATAGCCAAACGAATCGTTGATTTGCTTAAAATCATCGACATCAATAAGTAACAGCGAAAGAATACCGCTGTGACGATGTGCACGCGTAAATTCTTCTTCTAGGCGGTTTTCAAAATAAGGGCGGGTATAAAGTTCAGTCAAACTATCCATGGTGGCCAATTGGTAAAGCCTTTCGTTTTCTATTGTAATTTCCATGGTTGTAGCAATCAAACTACTCAATGCCGATAAACAATGTTCTGGTGGCATACTCCCTCTGGACTCAGAAAGCAATGCAATTCCAATAACTTGGTGTTTGTCTTCATCAAGTAATGGCATACACAAGCAATTAAATTGATTGTCTTGGCCTTCTTCTATCGGTAGAAATACGGATTTTTTTATCGTACCTCCATAAAGATTCATTTTTTGGTTTAATATGACATCCACCAAAGGCGTACCTATAAATTCAATTTGTTTTTCAGGAAATTCATATTTACCCTGAGCGAATATCCCAGCAATAACGCCACTGTGGCTGTTTTTAACTCTGAGTAAAGTCACATATTTACTTTGAGCAATATTGGCTAATGTTTCCAGCGTATGCCGAATTAAACGTTCCATTGTTTTCTCCATAATACTCACCTTTTTATCATAGTTATAGGTTTTCAGACAGTAGACTGTTTAACATGTCACTATGCAATTCCTAATACCAACTTTTCGCAACGTCCCCAAATGCTTGCTTTGTTGATATTAAGGTGTGCAAAATTTATCTTGCAAGTTACTTACTTTAGGATAAGCCTTGAATTGGTAACTGTAAGCAAGTGTCACTAAAGGGAAACACCTCTGCTGCCTTACCTAACTTCATTTATTAATGGTGGCGGAATAACAGTTTTCACTCCAAAGTCTAACCCTATTAACTTGAAATTTTATGTAAAGATTTAAAATGACATGTTCTAAGCAGAAAATTGACAAGCCTAATATGTCATAAGTGGTTTAAATAATTAGGATTTTACGCCCTTAAACATAAAAAATTATTTCTTAGAATATTAATAATCATGCATAAGCAAAATTCATGCAATCTGCTGCAATTTATTGTTTTTTCACTTTTATTATTTTTAATTTCCTTATCTTATGTTTGATAAAAGTTTATGCGGAAAATGTAGTACAGTTACTCGAAATCAATGGTGATAAGCTATGGCCCCTAGCACCAATTTATTTACTGAAATTGAGGATAGTGAAACAGAGAAAAGAGGCAAAAACAGAATTAATCTCAGATGACGAAAAAACGTCTACTGACAAATCTGATGACACTACGAAAAATAAGATGATTAGCGATGCAGAAGCTTATTTACGTTCATTGGCTGCGTAATGTTTTTTATGGTAGAAACGGTGTGTAAGTTGGCCAGCTTATCAGCAGAAAATACGTTAGAAAAAGGGTGTAGTGTGATTGAAATTATAATAGTCTATTTGGAAAAAATTAATGGACGAAACATCAAAATGCAAAATGGCAAGTTTAAACAAATTATCACAACGAATTTACACGTGAGAAAAAGATATATTTTTACATAAATAGTGGTTATTTATCATTAGCTACTTAAATGTTACCTATATTTTAATGCTAATTGGCATTATAGTGTTTTCTTTAAATTTTATAGACCAAGTGCCATGAGCCTTAGTTTCCTGGTAGTATTTTATTACTGACCCTATATATTATCCATTAATTATGCAAGAGTGCATTTAAGGACAAGTGAAAATATTATTCCAAATTTTTACTATGAAACCTATATTTTAGTTAAATGAAACTTACTAAGTGTTTTTTTCATGTGCAGTATATATTTAGAATATGATATAAGTTGCCCTTTTGTTTACAACCATATCCTGTAAAATATTCATATGGATTGCATTTTTTTGGTGCATTACTTTTTATAAAAGTGCTATCTTGGTGCGGTTTTTTAGCGTATTTGCTGTAACTAATTGTATTTTAAAAGAATTATTCATGGCATATTTTCTGCTAAATGCAACATCCCAAGTTGTTTGACTCAGTTTAATATTTGTAAAAAAAACCGGAGGCGCTAATAATCATGGCTGGTGAAAATGTCTTAAAAATGATTCAAGAAAATGAAGTAAAATTTGTCGATTTTCGTTTTACGGATACCAAAGGCAAGGAACAACATGTCACTGTACCAGCAAACACGATTGACGAAGATTTATTTACAGACGGAAAAATGTTTGATGGTTCTTCCATCTCAGGTTGGAAAGGTATCAACGAATCTGACATGATTTTAATGCCAGACCCAGAGACGGCTGTGCTTGACCCATTTTATGATGAAATGACCTTAGATTTACGCTGTAATGTAATTGAACCTACGACCATGCAAGGTTATGAACGTGATCCACGTTCTGTGGCAGTACGTGCAGAAACTTATCTAAAATCCACAGGAATTGCTGACACAGCCTATTTTGGGCCTGAAAACGAATTTTTTGTATTTGATGATGTGCGTTGGGGTGCAGAAATGCGTGGTGCATTTTATCAAATAGACTCTGAAGAAGCGGGTTGGAACTCTGAAAAAGCTTATTCTGATGGTAATTTTGGTCATCGCCCAGGTGTTAAAGGTGGTTATTTCCCAGTGCCTCCCGTTGATTCTTTACACGACTTACGTTCAGAAATGTGTATGGTCATGGAAGAAATGGGTTTGGTGGCTGAAGTACACCATCACGAAGTGGCCACTGCAGGTCAATGTGAAATTGGTTGCGGATTTAATACGTTAGTCAGAAAAGCAGACGAAGTTCAAATATTAAAATATGTCATCATGAATGTGGGACATGCACGTGGTAAAACAGTTACTTTTATGCCAAAACCACTTGTGGGTGATAATGGTAACGGTATGCATGTTCACCAATCTTTATCTAAGGATGGCCAGAATATCTTTTCAGGTGACAAATACGGTGGGTTGTCAGAAGCAGCGTTATTCTACATTGGCGGTATTATTAAACATGCGAAAGCAATAAATGCATTTGCTAATGCCAGCACCAACAGTTACAAGCGCCTAGTCCCTGGTTTTGAAGCACCTACTTTATTAGCTTATTCTGCGCGGAATCGTTCTGCTTCCATTCGAATTCCTTACGTTTCTAATCCAAAAGCCCGTCGAGTTGAAATTCGTTTCCCTGACTCCACTGCGAATCCTTATCTTGCATTTGCTGCCATGTTAATGGCTGGCTTAGATGGTATCACCAATAAGATTCATCCAGGTGATGCAATGGATAAAGATTTGTATGACTTGCCAGCAGAAGAAGAAAAAAATATTCCTAAAGTTTGTTTTTCATTGGAAGGTGCATTGGAAGCTTTGGATAATGATCGCGAGTTTTTACTCGCAGGTGGCGTATTTACCAATGATTCAATTGATGCCTACATTGGTTTAAAAATGGAAGATGTCACACGTTTACGTATGACCACGCATCCTGTTGAGTTTGATATGTATTATAGCCTTTAATGCCTAGTTCTCATCGTCCCTAAGTTTTACCTCATTACCTTAATCACACTCCTCATTCTCTCCTTAAATAAGGAGGAAAGCGAGGAGATAATCATTTACTAAGAACCTGTTTAAAGTCATTGAAAAAGTCAAAAGTTTGTTAGATAATGGTGGAATGAGAAAAACATACCCCATAAGCATCAATTTAAGCACTCCAATTGGCCATTTGGTCAACAGTGTTGAGTTTCTTCCTGCGTTTATTGTTCGAGCAACCATAGGAAAATCGCTGTGAAATA
>JADGDF010000327.1 GCA_016745055.1 Thiotrichaceae bacterium
AGGGCTTAGTTCAATAGCTTTTTCTGAGTCAGCCAAAGCTTTATCTAAATTGCTTTGACGTAGGTGAAACTTTCCCCTTTCCAAATAAAGAAGCTCTTCATTAGGGTATTCACGTAATCCTTCTTCATAGTAACGAAGGGTTTCTTCAGCAGGTTGGTTCTGCTGGGAGTAATACCCTCTTTCTAACCATTCTCTGGCAGTGTCCCCCATGACTGTTTGGTTCATTAGCCAGAAGGGGAGTTGTAAAATGCAAACTGTGAGTTTGAACTTTTTCATAGTTTCCCCTTCTTTAGTAGCTTTTATAGGTCATTGCATAATTTCAGAAAAGACATGCTAATTACTTTCTTCTTCAGCGAAAGTAAGCCATTGTCCAGCCTCCACATAAGCTGCCATTTTTTTATATTGTTCAAGAATAGTATTGGTGTTAGCTAAAAAAGGAAGTAAAAGGCGAGTTAACCATTTCCATAGTAAGCAGGCATCCTTTCTACATAACGTTCAAGTGTACCTATGACATCACTAGCAGTAGTAAAGTATCCTGTACTAAGTTGTCTTCTCATAGTTTCACCAAAGGGAAGTTTGGCTTCTATAAATGTTCTTAACTGTCTTGATGTTTTTGGAAAACCTTTTTGTTCTTGGTATACTTCAAAAGCTAAACGGATATTTCTTGCTTGATCAATAGTTAGTAAAGTCTGTGTAAATAAAAAGCTAGCCATTTGTTTTTCAGTCAGTTGACCTAACATGCCAAATGTGCTAATCAGGGTTTCTATTGATTTTGCAATTTCAGGTGAGACTTTCATTAAAAGTTCTCCCTCTGAGTAAATTTCATAGGGATAATCTTGTTGTCTGCAGAAATTGGGTATTACGCCATCAAGACTGACTGCATATTTAATAGCTTTTTGCTCAGAGATTTTATTCAAGTCCTGTAAGTTTTCAAGCAAAGCTAAATCAAAAGAATCTGTTTTAAAGGGAGTATGTATGGAGTAACCGTGTTTACTCATCTCTTTTCGATACATTTCATTGACAATAGCTCGATCAACACCTTCCTGCAAATATAATGCTAACAATTGAAATAACGGTAATTGGATAGTTTCAAGCCATTTACGGGTTGTAATGATACTGTTAAGCAAAGAAGATTGAGTTTTTAAACCTTTTTCAGGAACTTCAATGAGCACTTGATAACTAAATTGACTGATTTGACTCAGTAACTCAGCTTGTTCTGCAGGTAACTTTCCCTTAATGTCAGGAGGTAACTCAGGTAACTGATCTTCCGCAAAAGTGGAATAGCTTGTAACAAATAAACAAATTGCAATGAATCTTAAAATGTATTTCATTATGCATTTCCTTGTAACTCTTAAATTAAACAATACAAATAAAATTTAACCTCTACCCATTTCGTACCAAAGTATTTTACTGTAATGATCATATAGCTAGCGCATTATAATTTGTCAGTATTGAAATGAAGAGTAAATAGGGTATCGACATTGCAGCGTTCTCGTTTGCGAATAGCCTTAGCTTGAG
>JADGDF010000041.1:0-20310 GCA_016745055.1 Thiotrichaceae bacterium
GTCGTAAGCATTTTGCTCTACGGTTTAACCTTATTGCTGCTATATATAATAAACTAATTATTTAAGCTTGTTAACAACTTATTTCGCAAGAGGTCTAATTACAAACTATGGTCAAATTAAAAAGCCATAATATTTATACGAATTTAAACCATGATGAAGGATTTACAATCAGGCTAAGAGGTTTTTGTTATGAGACAAAAAATAACTCAGTATATTACCCTAGTAGCTCTTCTTGCGATAGCCATTTATGTGGGAAGTAACGAGTCTAACATTTTATCTGTTGCCGTCTTTTTTTCTATGCTGGCAACCTATATCGGATTAGAAGTATCCTATTTTAGAGGAGGCTCTTTAAAGCGGCTAATTAATTCATCAGACATTCCAATGTACTTTTTTGATAAAGATTACAAAATTACTTTTGCTAATGCAGAATTTGCAAAGCTGCTTTTCTAGTCAGGTAGGTTAGGTGTTTTGCAATGGAAAAGCCGTAACACAACCTTATCGACTCAAGCCTAATCATATTCTTCATAAAGTGAAAATTTATCTTGCAAAATAGGTATTGGACGTCTGATAAACTAACAAATATTTGTTGAATATAGTTAAAGCAGTTTCACTGTAGACAAAAGAAGTGTTTTGTGCAAATATGGGAAAAAAGAACGTGATTTATATCACGTTCCAATAAGGGAGGGAAGAAAAGTAAATATGCTGGCTTGTGTAACCAAAACTATCATAAAACTATATGACAATTGAGATTAGGTATAAGCAATCAGTATGCCAGTATATAAACTTGTTGAATTTATTTAGCTTTTTTTCCTATGAATCCATTATTCTAAAATATCCTATTTTTTTTTGCATTTTTTAGGTGCAAGTAGAGAGCTATTCGCTACAATTTAACGCATTTATTTGTAAAGACATAGAATGAACCCATGAGCCAATTTTTTGTTATTCACCCAGAAAACCCTCAAAAACGTTTAATTAATCAAGCGGTAGAAATTATTCGTCAGGGAGGGGTTATCGTTTATCCAACTGACTCTTGTTATGCACTGGGATGTCATATTGGTGACAAAAATGCCATGACACGTATTAGCCGCATTCGTCAGATGGATAATAAACATAACTTCACCTTAGTATGCCGAGATTTATCTGAAATTGGGACTTATGCTAAGGTCAGTAATAAAGCCTTTCGGACTTTAAAAAATGCCACACCAGGTGCATATACCTTTATTTTAGTGGCAACTCGCGAAGTTCCACGCCGTTTACAAAATCCCAAGCGTAAAACGATTGGTATTAGAGTGCCAGATAATATTGTTGCGCAAACTCTTTTGGAAACGCTTGGGGAACCATTAATAAGCACCACGCTCATTATGCCAGATAAAACCACGCCTGAAACTGAACCTGATGACATTAGAAATTTATTGGAAAAGCAGGTTGATTTAATTATAGATGGTGGACATTGTGGTTCTGAACCAACGACTATGATTGATTTTACCACTGATGAACCTCAATTATTAAGAGAAGGTAAAGGACAGGTAGATATTTTTGAACTGGATATGGGATAGTAGATAGAATACAAGAATCAAGAATTCACTATTCAGAGTAAGGACGTTGACAAATTTGAAGATTACGTTACTCCCTGAAACCCAGAGCCATGAGTTAAAAGCTTCTATCACCTATTTCTTATTTTTTTCTTACTTAAGAAAGGGTTAGAAAAAATTAACCTGATGGTAGTGTTCCTGAACTCCTTATTTTCAAAACAACATTGGAACTTTACATGAGTGGAGATTTTAACGAAGTTATTCAGCAGCTAAGCTTAATTGCTTTACCCCTTTTATTTGCCATTACCGTGCATGAAGCTGCACATGGTTGGGCAGCCTTAAAGCTGGGAGATGATACAGCTTATCACCTAGGACGTTTGACACTTAATCCGATTAAACATATTGACCCCATTGGTACAATACTACTTCCCTTATTTATGTTTTTTACTGCAGGTTTTGCATTTGGCTGGGCAAAACCAGTACCGGTTAATTTTTTAAGACTTCGCCGTCCACGTCGAGATATGGCACTAGTCGCTTTAGCAGGACCAATGGCTAATTTACTCATGGCCATTTTGTGGGGTATCATTGCTAAAATAGGTATGATGATGGGTGATACTTTCCCTGCAACTACTTTTTTATTTCTTGCAGGTATATATGGAGTTATGATTAATGTTGCCCTCATGATACTTAATTTGTTGCCTATTTTACCGCTTGATGGTGGAAGAATATTGCATGGTTTGTTACCTCCCAAAATGGGAGATGCTTATGGAGAACTCGAACCTTATGGGCTGATTGTTCTAGTCGTTTTACTAGCCACAGGTATTTTAGGTAAAATTATAGGGCCAGGCATCATGTTTGTTTTTGAACTATTTAAATCTATTTTAGTATAAATCTATTACGCAAGGAGAACAGATTGAGTCCATCAAATCCGCAACGTGTCCTTTCTGGTATGCGACCCACTGGTCAATTACATTTGGGACATTTACACGGTGCTCTGAAAAACTGGGTAAAATTACAGCACGAATATAAATGTTTTTTCTTTATTGCTGATTGGCATGCCTTAACAACCGAATATGACAATACCTCTAATATTGCCACCAGTGTGTGGGATATGGTGATTGATTGGTTAGCTGTAGGAATTAATCCAGGTGAGGCTTCTATTTTTATTCAATCACGAGTACCTGAACATGCGGAATTGCATCTTTTACTTTCTATGTCAACACCTTTAGGCTGGCTAGAACGGATGCCAACCTATAAAGATCAACAGCAAAAATTAAAAGAAAAAGATTTGGCAACCTATGGTTTCCTGGGTTATCCGTTGTTACAAAGCGCAGATATTTTAGTTTATAAGGCAACCATGGTACCTGTGGGCGAAGATCAAGTTGCGCATGTTGAAATGACCAGGGAAGTTGCGCGGCGATTTAATCATTTATATGGTCAGGAAGCAGATTTTGAGCAAAAAGCTAAAGATGCTATGCGCAAAATGGGTAAGAAAAACGCTAAATTATACAAAGAATTGAGAAAACGTTACCAGGAAAAAGGTGATGGAGAGGCCTTAAATACGGCCAGAGTGTTAGTTGAAGAACAGCAAAATATTGTATTAGGCGACAAAAAGCGTTTACTAGGCTATTTAGAAGGCTCCAGTCGTACTATTTTGCCAGAACCAGAAGCGTTGTTGACGCCTATCTCAAAACTGCCAGGATTGGATGGTCAAAAAATGTCCAAATCCTATCATAATACAATTGCACTGAGAGAACCGCCAAAAGAGGTTGAACAAAAAATTCGGACCATGCCCACTGATCCAGCAAGAATTCGCAGAACTGATCCTGGCGATCCTGAAAAATGTCCAGTGTGGCAATATCATCAGGTTTATTCCACCAGCGAAACAAAAGACTGGGTGCAAGCAGGTTGTAAAGCCGCTGATATTGGTTGTATTGATTGCAAAAAGCCAATTATAGAAGCGGTATTGGACGAGTTAAAACCCATTCAGGAAAAAATTGCCCGTTATCAAGAAGACCCTGAAGCAGTTCAAGCGATTTTGAATGATGGGTGCGAAGAAGCCAAAGACGTTGCCAAAGAAACGTTGGAAGAAGTTCGACAATCAATGGGGTTGGTTTATAAATAACATGTAAGCTGGGTAGCGCAAAGTGAAACTCAGCAAGATTCTGGCTAGTTTATGGAGTGCAAACCTGCCTTGCAAAATAAATTTTGCACTCCTCCTTATTCTGAACTTTGTTTTGTAAGATAAATTATATTCTACTGAGTTTGGGCTCCCGTATTCTATAATCATGATCCTCTACCCTAATTTGGAGAAACAATGAGCGAAACTTATTACACAGAGCACCCTTTTGCGCAATATGTGCGCATTTTAGGTAAAGGCAAACATGGTTCACGTCCTTTAACTAAAGAAGAAGCTTATACAGCCATGAAAATGATCATGGCAGGGAAAGTTGAACCCGTGCAATTGGGCGCATTTATGATGCTCATGCGCGTTAAAGAAGAAACGCGTGAAGAATTAGCAGGCTTCATTCAAGCTGTACGCGATTCAATCCAATTACCTACGGAAACAATTACTGTGGATTTGGATTGGTCTTCTTACGCAGGTAAACGCCGTCATCTACCTTGGTTTTTACTGTCTGCCTTATTATTAGCTGAAAATGGCATTAAAGTTTTTATGCATGGTACCAGTGGACATACTAATGGACGCATTTATACGGAAGACATGTTACCTTATTTGAACTTGCAAGTTGCAACTTCAATAGATGAAGCCATTGCACAAATCAAACAACACAATTTTTCCTATTTACCTTTGAAATATTTCAGTCCTAGATTACAGGAAATTATAGAATTTCGACCATTGATGGGTTTACGTTCACCCGTTCACACAGTTGGTCGCATGTTAAACCCTTTAAATGCCCCTCATATCCTCCAAGGCATCTACCATCCTAATTACCGTCCTGTACATCAAGAAGCGGCTATGCTACTTGGATTTCCTCATTTAGCTGTATTTAAAGGTGAAGGCGGTGAAATTGAGCGTGATCCAGACAGTGAATGTTTAGTGCAAAGTGTACATGGTGAACAATTAGAAGATGAAATTTGGTCGCCAATGTTTGCCCAACGTCACGTCAAGGAAGAAAATTTGCAACCTGAAAAATTATTGGCTGTTTGGCGTGGAGAAGTGGAGGATGAGTTTGCTCAGGGGGCGGTGACTGGCACTGCTGCCATTGCTTTACGTCTAATGGGTAAAGCAAGTAGTGTGGAATCTGCCTCTCAACAGGCTAAAGACATGTGGCAAAATCGTCAAGAAGAGAAGTTAATATAAAGAATGGGTGTTAGCATTAGAATTTTTAGAATAAAGTATATGCTAAAGACTGTATGTTGTTAATTTATAGTTTTTTAAATTTTGATTCTGAAACAAAAAAGCCTCAGCTTACTTGTTAAGTATGAGGCTTCTTTTTTGGCGCAACGACTGGTACAATTCTAAAATCGTTTCATCCTCGGTAAGTGTAATACTACAGGAGATGTATAAAATGCTTGAAACAATCACAAATACTTTAAATATACCCAAAAGCCGCAAAATTACGTTTACAGTGCCTGATAATATTCCATTAGGGCAAGCAGAAGTTATATTGATTATTCGTCCTTCCTTAGAAGAAGAGCAAAAAATATCTGAGGACGAAAGTCTGTTTAAATTGTCTGGGACACTTAAAAATTCAAAAACATTTTGTGGTGATTCCATCTTACTACAAAAACAAATGCGACAAGAATGGAATGAATAATTTTTTATTGGATACTAATGCAGTACTTGATTTTCTTAGGGGAGAAGAAAAAATAGCAACGATATTTCAAACAGAAATGAAAAATAAGTTACGTTTTGTCAGTGAAATTACTCATATGGAATTATTAGGCTATCCTGGTATCACTCCTGAGGAAGAAATTATAATTAACCAATTTTTATCGTTGGTGGAAATTCTTCCTTGTGACAAACTAATAGTGCATAAAGTTATTCAATTGCGCCGTATGATTAAACAATTAAAGTTGCCTGATACAATTATTGCCGCTACAGCAAATTATTGCCGCTACAGCAATAGAATATAATTTAATATTAGTTTCTCGTGATGGAGCATTCAATATGCTGTTACCAAAATTAAGACTAGTTAATCCTGATAAATATGGGTAAAGTTTTCCTCTAATGATGAACAATTTCGGTCACGTGTTTTAAAATCATATCCAAAATTATTTTATTAAAGGAAACATTCACTTGGATTTACAAAAAATATACGCAACCCGCTTTGAAGAAAAAGAATTACCGCTTAAAAACAAAATCTGGACAGTAATTTGTAACAATTTTTTCAGCCGTTTCATCAGTAAAAATGACACAGTTGTTGATATTGGGGCAGGTTACTGCGAGTTTATTAACAATATTCAATGTCAAACCAAAATTGCAATTGATTTAAATGCTGATGTCAAAAAATTTGCCAATTCTGATATTCAAGTTATCAATGAATCTTGCATGGCTATGCAATCTTTGGAAGATAATAGCGTTGATATTGTATTTATGAGCAACTTTTTAGAACATTTATTAAATAAACAACAAGTCTTTGAAACTTTGCAAGAAGCAAAAAGAATCATAAAACCCAAAGGTAAAATGTTAATACTGCAGCCTAATATTCGATTTTTGGCAAATAATTACTGGGATTTTTTTGATCATCATACGCCATTAAGTGATCGTAGCTTAGTTGAAGTCCTTGAAACATTGGATATGCAAATTATTAAAAATTATCCAAGATTTCTACCTTATACGACTAAAAGTAAACTTCCTAAAGGTACACTTTTTATTAAACTGTACTTACATATGCCCTGGATTTGGTGGCTATTTGGCAAGCAAGCATTTATCGTGGCCGAAAAGTAAAGTATATATTACAGTTATTTTTTTACTGTTATTAATTTGTAAATTACAACATATCAATGTACTACGACGAAAAAATCATTATCAACCACGTATTAAGCGGCAATGGCCTCAACTCAAACAAGTTTGAATTATCCTAAGACTTTACTTTAATCGCCCTATTTTTTGTGATACGCTAACCCAAACTGGGTGGTAGTGTGTATAATGCAAAGTTATTTATAATTTGCTAAAGGAAGAACTGCAAATGAAATATCTAAGTGGATTAGTTTTTTTGATTTTCATTGTTTTTATTGGCTGGCCATATGTACATGTCTATCACCTGAATTCAGCGGTTAATACCAATAATCAAGTCGTATTGGCAACTTTAGTTGATATAGAAGCTATTCAAAAAAACCATAAAGAAAATTTACAACAGGGATTAAACAGCACAGTTCAGGAAACTGTTGGGAATAATGCCTTATCCAATATTATTGCTGAAGGTGCAAATGCACTAGGTAATGCTGCTGTCAACACTCTGATTGATATTAACTGGGTACAAACTCAATTGAACAACAAAGCACAAGGCGACTTTTGGGCACAGACGACTTATGCCTTTTTTGAATCACCATCAAATTTTACTGTACGGTTAGGCGAATTAGGTCAAAATCCTTTGCTTGTGGAAATGACTTTACAAGATTGGTCATGGAAAATTACAGGTATTTACCAATAATATATCCATAACAATAAACAAGTTTAAAATTCTAACAAGTTAGTTATTTGTTATTGTTTTATAAAGAAAAATATCAGCTTAATCCCCTAATGTTAAGTCAGTTATGTACAAGGATAGAAAATTTTGCTTGACTAATGTGCACTAAATTACTAACTTAATATGTTTAGGTAAGCTCACTTACTTGAAACATTACTAACCTCACAATGCATATAGAGCGTTAAGTAGCAAGGTTTTAAGTATAGTTTAGTGAAAGGGATAACTGAGTTATTCCTAAGGGCAATTTCGTCTTTCTAGGAAATTTCTAGCAACTATGAGGAAGATGTGTAATGGTGAAACAAATGCATAATACGCCAATGCTTGACCAACTTGAAAGTGGTCCTTGGCCAAGCTTTATTACAGGCTTGAAACGCCTTGCAAACGACGAAGGTAAACATTACCAAAATATGGTAATTGATTTACTCGGTCAATTAGAGCATTCCTACGAAACCCGTAAAGGTTATTGGAAGGGAGGAACAGTCGGAGTTATCGGCTATGGTGGTGGCGTTATTCCACGCTTTTCAGAAGTCGCTGAGAAATTCCCTGAATCCAAAGAATTCCATACTTTACGTATTCAGCCTTCTGCAGGTATGCATTATACGACAGATAGCATTCGTCAACTGTGTGATGTTTGGGAAAAATATGGGTCAGGTTTGGTTGCTTTTCATGGCCAAAGTGGCGACATTATGTTCCAAGGTATCTCTGGCGATACAGTCCAACAATGCTTTGATGAAATGAATGATATGGGCTTTGACTTGGGTGGCGCTGGGCCTGCTGTGCGTACAGGCATGTCTTGTGTTGGTGCAGCACGTTGCGAACAGTCTTGTGCTAACGAGCAAAAAATTCACCGTATGTTAGTGAATAACTTTTTAGATGATATGCATCGCCCAGCCTTACCTTATAAATTCAAATTTAAGGTCTCTGGCTGTCCAAATGATTGCATGAATTCTATTGAACGCGCTGATATGTCTATTATTGGTACCTGGCGCGATGATATGAAAGTAGATCAAGCCGAAGTCAAAAGTTTTGTGGCTGACAAAGGTCGCAAATATGTGATTGACAACGTTATTACTCGTTGCCCTACTAGTGCATTGTCTCTTAATGATGATGATACCTTAGTGGTCGATAATCGTAATTGTGTCCGTTGCATGCATTGTATCAATGTCATGACCAAAGCCCTATCTGTCGGTGACGATAAAGGTATTACCATTTTAGTCGGTGGTAAACGTACGCTTAAAATCGGTGATTTGATGGGTACCGTGGTTGTGCCTTTCATGAAGTTGGATACTGAAGAAGATTACGAACAACTTCAAGAATTAGCAGAAAATATGATCGAATTCTTTGCTGAAAATGCCTTAGAACACGAGCGTACCGGTGAAATGATTGAACGTATTGGTTTAGTCAACTTCTTAGAAGGTGTTGGTTTAGAGGTCGATCCGAATATGATTGCAGAACCTCGTCAAAGTTCCTACGTGAGAATGGATGGATGGCCTGAAGAGGTTGAAAAATGGAATCAACGTCAAGCAGAAAAACGCGCTGCTGGTTGATTAAAACCATAGGGACTCTAAGTGTAAACTTTAAGTCCCTTTCTCATTATCATCAATATTAGAATATTCGGAGATAGTTAATTATGTCTGCACCTCGTATGCCGATAGAAAGTGGCGTTCCTGATCCGTTTCAGTACATGCATCCTGTTATGGCCAAAAACTTTGGTACTTGGGCTCATCATGAACGTCCTCGTCCAGGTGTACTTTGCCATACTGCCAAAAGTGGGGATAAAATTTGGACAGTACGTGCAGGTACACAACGCCAAATGGATTTATATACCATTCGTAAATTGTGTGATATTGCAGACGAATTTAGCGATGGCTATGTACGCTTCACTATCCGCAGTAATATTGAATTTTTATTATCTGATCAATCAAAAGTTGACCCTTTAATCAAAAAATTAGGTGAAGAAGGTTTTCCTGTTGGGGGAACTGGCCCTTCAGTGACCATGATTGCGCACACTCAAGGGTGGCTACATTGTGATATTCCTGGCACCGATGCTTCTGGTGTAGTAAAAGCTTTGATGGATGAATTACATGAAGAATTCATTAAAGAAGACATGCCTAACCGTGTGCATATCACCACCTCTTGCTGCCAAATTAACTGTGGTGGCCAAGGCGATATTGCCATTAATATCCAACACACCAAGCCACCAAAAATTAACCATGATTTAGTGGCTAACGTGTGTGAACGTCCTTCTGTTGTGGCTCGTTGCCCTGTTGCTGCAATTCGGCCAGCATTAGTTAATGGCAAACCTTCCTTAGAAGTTGACGAAAGAAAATGTATTTGCTGTGGTGCTTGTTTCCCACCTTGCCCCCCCATGCAAATCAACGATCCTGAACATTCAAAATTAGCCATCTGGGTAGGCGGAAATCACTCCAATGCCAGAAGCAAACCAACTTTCCAAAAATTGGTTGCAGCAGGTATTCCTAATAATCCTCCACGCTGGCCTGAAGTGGCAGAAATCATTAAAAAAATCCTACGTGTTTATAAAGAAGATGCCAAGGATTGGGAACGGATTTCTGATTGGATTGCCCGTATTGGTTGGCCACGTTTCTTTGAATTGACCGAACTGCCCTTTACCAAATTCCACATTGATAACTGGCGTGGGGCAAGACACAGCTTAAATGCTTCTACTCATATTCGTTTTTAATGTGACAGGTGGGGTGCTTCCCACCTGATTATAGTGTGAAGGAGAAAGAATACTTATGAAGTTTGCCATACAGGTCAATGAAGGGCCTTATCAACACCAGGCTTCTGATTCTGCTTATCAATTCACTAAAGCAGTGTTGGAAAAAGGACATGAAATATTTCGTGTCTTCTTTTATCACGATGGGGTCAATAATGCGAGTCGTTTAACCATTCCGCCTCAAGATGATCGTCATATCGTTAATCGTTGGACGGATTTGGCCAAGCAATACAACCTAGATTTGGTTGTATGTGTTGCAGCAGCACAACGACGAGGCATGTTGGATGATAACGAAGCCAAACGTGCTGGTAAAGATGCTAGCAATATGGCTGAAGGTTTTCGTATTTCAGGGTTAGGTCAGTTGATTGAAGCGGGTATTCAAGCTGATCGTTTAGTGGTATTTGGTGACTAAAGGAGCAATGTAATGGATGATATGGAAGGCGAAGGCACAATCAAAAAATTCCTTTACCTCAATCGTAAAGCCCCTTATGGCACTGTTTACGCATTAGAATCACTGGAAGTTGTATTGATTGGTGCTGCATTTGACCAAGATGTCAGTTTAGCTTTTGTAGATGATGGCGTATATCAAATCAGAAAAAATCACAATACAAAAGTAGATTCAGGTATTGGCATGAAAGATTTCTCCAAAACCTATCGAGTCTTGGAAGATTACGATGTAGAAAAGCTCTATGTCGAAAAAGAATCTATGGAAGAACGCGGTTTGACTAAAGACGATTTAATTGTGCCGGTTGAAATTATGGATCGCGCTCAAATGGCGGCGCTCATGGCCGAACAAGATGTGGTATTAAGCTTCTAACCGAGAGGGAATCACGTGTTACAAACGGTTAATAAATCACCTTTTGAAAAAAATGCAATGCAAAGTTGCTTGCGCCTAAGCCCACAAGGTAGTGCTGTCTTGTTTTATGAAGACGGTGTTTATGCGGCTGTTAAAGGCACTCGATTTGAATCCCAAATCAAGGAAGCCACCCAACAGTTTTCTGTCTACGCCTTGTTGCCGGATTTAGAAGCAAGAGGCATGCGGGCTGAAGACGTTATTGACGGTGTCAAAACTGTAGATTACAGCGGGTTTGTTGATCTCGTAGCCGATAACGGTGCTGTACAAGCTTGGCTTTAATCACCTTTTAATACCTTAATTTAATCAAGTGACAAAGAAGGAAAATCACGATGGCAATTGAAGTAAATGGCAAATCTATTGAAACGGATGAAGAAGGTTATCTCGTTAATCTAGCTGACTGGAGCGAAGAAGCTGCTAAAATATTGGCAGCACAAGACAAGGACGCTAGCGATAATCCGTTTGAATTGACTAACAACCACTGGGAAGTAATTCACTTCTTACGTGAGTATTATGATGAATACCAAATTGCGCCTGCTGTGCGTGTATTAACCAAAGCCATTGGCAAAAAATTGGGTAAAGAAAAAGGCAACAGTAAATATTTATACGAACTGTTCCCTTATGGCCCAGCAAAGCAAGCTTGCCGTTTTGCAGGTTTACCCAAGCCAACCGGCTGTATTTAATCTTTATCTTTGGGAGGGTGAGCGATATGGGAGCGCAAGATTTATCTTGCAAAACATGCGTTCACCCTCTTTGTTTTTATCAACTGCTTTTAAGCACAGCGTGAGAACACTATGGATTTTTTAACCACCTTATTTGCTGCCGGATTTTATTTGGCAACGCTGATCTTTGTAGTTGGGTTACTTTTTAAAATCATTCAATACGCCTCAGTGCCTGCTCCATTAAAAGTGCCTACTATGCCTGCACCTTTAACAACTGGAGGCGCAACACTAAGAGTATTAAGTGAAGTTGTTCTATTTAGCAGCCTGTTTCGCTCTAACAAGTGGATTTGGTTATTTGGCGTATTGTTTCATGCCGCCTTACTGGTCGTGTTACTACGTCATCTTCGCTATTTTATTGATCCCGTGTGGATGTGGGTTGCACTTATCCAACCCTTTGGCAAATATGGCAGCTTTGTCATGTTAATTGGCCTATTGGGCCTGCTTGGTCGCCGCATCGTGGTTGAACGTATTCGTTACATTAGTAACCCTTCTGATTACCTTATGTTAGTTTTACTATTAGTCATTGGTGGCAGTGGTACCATGATGACCTTTGTTGTACATACTGATATCGTACAATTCAAACAATTTATGTTAGGTGTCATGGTTTTTGATTTCAAACCAATTCCCACTGATCCTATTCTACTAGTACATCTTGCTGCCGTGATGTTGCTGATGATCATTTTTCCTTTTAGCAAATTGCTTCATGCACCCGGCGTATTTTTTAGTCCCAGTCGTAATCAAGTGGATAACGCACGTGAAAAACGTCATCTTGCCCCTTGGGCGGCAAAACTTGAGACGCAAGACAGTTGAGATAAAAAATTATGGCTGATTTTGATGTCCCAGACTTCCGACCTTATCCTTTCGTACCGGAGTTAAAACCCGATGCCATGAAGGGGAAGGGTCCCTTTATTGCAAAACCTGTCCATCAGGAACCTTTAGGTTTTCCTGGAGAATTAGTAGACAACTGGGAAGAAAAAGCAATAGAAAAAATGGGCGACATGCTCAAAAAATACCGCTCTTTCCGCGTTTACCTTGACACCTGTGTCCGTTGTGGCGCGTGTACGGATAAGTGCCATTACTTTATTGGAACTAACGATCCTAAAAACATGCCGGTTGCGCGGCAAGATTTACTGCGCAGTGTTTATCGACGTTATTTTACTTTGGCAGGTAAATTTTTCCCCAAGCTTGTCGGTGCGCGTGATTTAACTCGGGATGTATTGGACGAATGGTATAACTATTACCATCAGTGTTCACAATGTCGTCGTTGTTCTGTTTTTTGTCCTTATGGCATTGATACCGCCGACATTTCCATGGCTGCGCGTGAAATCATGGACAGCATTGGTCATGGCCAAAAATACTGTAATGAAATTATTGCCAAAGTCTTCAAAATTGGCAACAACTTGGGCTTACCTGAACGCGCATTACGTGACACCTTAAATGGCTTAGAAGAAGACATGGAAGATGACACCGGTGTTGCGGTGAAAATTCCATTGGATGAAAAAGGGGTTGACGTTTTATTAGTGACACCTTCTGCCGACTTCTTTGCCGAACCGCATATTGATGGTTTAATGGGTTATGCCAAAGTCTTTCATCAAGCCGGTATTTCATGGACAGTCAGTTCCTATGCCTCTGAAGCCGCTAACTTCGGTTTATTCATTGGCAGTTATGAAAACATGCGAAACATTTCCCAACGGATTCGCACAGCCGCCTTAGAATTAGGTGTGAAGCGCATTATCTTTGGGGAGTGTGGTCATGCGTGGCGGGTGGCATACAGTTATTTAAACACCTTTGCCGGACCATTTGACTTTCTTGATCCCAAATATCCAGTACCGCAGCATATTTGTGAGTTTACTTACGATTTATTGCAAAAGAATGTGTTGAAGATTGACAAATCTGCCAATGATGACATGGTGTTAACTTTCCATGACTCCTGTAACGTCGCACGGGCAACGCGCATGGGTAATTTCCCTGGTGGTCAGTTTGTCATTCCACGTGAAGTCATCAAAGCGGTCTGTAATAACTACGTCGACATGCCTGCCGACACCATCCACGATCAAACCTTCTGTTGTGGCGGTGGTGGTGGTTTATTGACCGATGACTTGATGGAATTACGTGTCAAAGGCGCTTTACCTCGAATGGAAGCCCTAAAACATGTGGTAGAAGAACATGGGGTGACGCATATGGCGGCGATTTGTGCGATTTGTAAGAGCCAGTTTACGAAGATTATTCCGTATTATGGGTTCCAAATGGATCAAATTGTCAGTGTGCATCAGCTTGTGAGCAATGCCATTGTGTTGGATGGTGGTGAGGTTTAGTTGTTAACTCGTACCAAGCTCTGCTTTGCGAGTTGAGAAGTAGGGCTTGGGAGTGAGGGGTAAAAATGCTTTTTAATCGATTTGTTTTTGTAGAATTTATGAATTCTTCAAAATTGTCTATTGGCGCCAAAGGACTATTGATCTGCTTGTTTGCTAGAGAATCACTACATCAACAATGGTCACTAGCTGATATTAGTTCTTGGGGTTCGGATACTGAAGTGGTTGTCCGGCGATATTTAAAAGAATTATTGACTGCAAACTTTGTACTGCAAACAGACATGAATTACCACCTCAGTGATAAAGCTAAAACATTGCAACAACGGCTGCTGCGGGGCACGGATGCCGAATAGCCAGGTAGGTTGGGTTCTCTCGTTTCCTCGTTCCCAAGCTCTGCTTGGTAATGCATGCTTGCAAAGCTCTGCTTTGCGAATCGGGAGCCAAGCTTCCCATGCACATACACCCAAGCAAGAGCTTAGAGGCGAGAAAACCAGGCTTGACAAAAAAATTAAACCAACGCGACAATAGGAATTAATCCCTCCTGTCCCATATAATTACGCGCACTCAAATAACGCCAATGTTCAGGTAAATCAACATAGCCAACCAGGTAGGTCG
Source organism: Thiotrichaceae bacterium (assembly GCA_016745055.1). Lineage (GTDB taxonomy): Bacteria > Pseudomonadota > Gammaproteobacteria > Beggiatoales > Beggiatoaceae > JADGDF01. The sequence goes on from JADGDF010000041.1 coordinate 14,426, forward strand.
GGTTAGGCTTTTTGCAACGCAAAAACCGTAACCCGACAAATCGGTGACTAACCTGACCTACGGTTTATTATCCTCCTACCAGCTAACTTGTTGCGTAACCATCTCGAAAAACTACACAATTCCAAACTATTTGACACCGTTTTGTTGGATGGTGCCCCGCTTATCCAGTAACACACTCTCTACAAAAAACAACCATTCCCTACTTACCTTGATAATATACACTTTTACGCATAAAATTTGTAACATGGAAATTATATAGGACGATCGCAATGCAAATTATTACTGTATCTGTAGAAGCTGAAGATGTAAAAAACAAGATTCTCTGGTTTTTGGAACACTTGAAAAACGAAGGGGTAGAAATTATTTCTCAGGAAGATGCAAGTGATTTGAGAAGCTTAATGGCGACAAGAGGAGAAAAAAGTATTTCATTTTCTGAGTATTTACAAAATGAAAATTCACATTAGAGAAAGCGCTATAAAAGATTTAAAAAAAATTACTCACATTAATAAGGAACGTATCCATAAAAAAATTCTTGAACTTGAACACTTTCCTAATGTCAGCAACCTAAAACAATTAACCCATTTTGAACCAGCTTACAGGGCAAGAGTAGGAGACTACCGAATTTTATTCGATGTTACTGAAGATACAGTTGAGATTGGTCGAATTCTACACAGAAAAGAGAGTTATAAAAACTCGTAAGAAGCTTCCCATGACACGTTTTCGTGACACAAACCGTGGATGAAATTATCCAAAACTCGTTTACCTAAAAATGCGGAATTCCGTCAAATTTCATAGTAGGATAGCCGGGTAGGGTGTGCACCGTCTTTTTGGTGCGCACGAAAAAACCAGCCACCTCTCATTATCTTCCCACCGCAAAAAAACATGCGGTGCAAAACCCTTGGCTAGCCAGGTAGGTCGGGTTAGGCTTTTTGCAACGCAAAAACCGTAACCCGACAAATCGGTGAAATTGCATGTTCTATTGAGCTGCGCTATCGCTAACCTGACCTACGATTTTTATCTCGTTCCCACGCTCCAGTAAAACTATCCTCTCCCATTCCCCCTTTTCTAATTATTTTTTATAGCATAATGTTAACTCGCATGTTAACATTAACAAATGAGAGAAATTCATTTCTATCGAACTGAATCTGGCACTTGTCCTGTTGAAGAATTCTTAGATTCTTTATCTGGAAAACAAGCTCAAAAAGTAGCTTGGGTACTCCAACTTATTGAAGAAATGGAAGTTATTCCTATGCAATATTTCAAAAAAATAGTAAATACTGGCAATTTATGGGAAGTTAGGGTACAGACAGGAAATAATATTTTTCGCCTTCTTGGATTCTTAGAGGGAAATCAATTAGTCATTCTGACTCATGGATTTCAGAAGAAAACTCAGAAAACGCCCAAAAAAGAAATTCAACTTGCAGAAACGAGAAAATCTGATTATTTCAAGAGGAAAGATGCATCATGAGTGATCTAAAAAAATATGTGAGTAGTCGTAAAATCACTGATCCTAAGTTTAATGAAGGGTACGAAGAAGGGTATCAAGCTTTTAAAATTGGAGTTTTATTGCGGCAAGCTCGAGAAAATTCTGGCCTAACTCAAGACGAAATAGCCCAACGACTAAATACAAAAAAATCTGCTATCTCAAGAATCGAAAATCATGCAGAAGATATTAAACTTTCTACATTAGAAAAATTCGCTTCTGTGTTAGGGTGTAAAATTGAAATTTCCATTGTACTCGCAGGTCAAGATGTGTAATCCAAACGTTTTGATGAATTTTAGCTGGGTAGGGTGCGCACTGTCTTTTTGGTGCGTACGAAAAAACCAACCACCTCTCATTATCTTCCCACCGCAAAAAAACATGCGGTGCAAACCCTACTTGGCTAGCCCTTGAATATAACTTGTAAGGCGGATAAGCGATAGCATCATCCGCCATCTCAAAAAACTGCACAACTCCAAACTATTTGACACCGTTTTGATGGATAACTAATATAACAGCCTTAAGTAGTTGTTAAATTTTCATGTACCCGCGCAGCTTCTTTTCTCGCTCCAGCGTGGGAGTGTGTACCCACCACTCCTGCGATGACGATTAATGACTTGACATTAAACTCGTTACCCAGCTCTGCTTGGTAATGCCTGCCAGCAAAGCTTTGCTTTGCGGGTCGGGAAGCCGAGCTTCTCAGGCATACACTCCCAAGCAAGAGCTTGGGAGCGAGAAATGTATTATGAGGCCGTAAAAAAGAACAGGTGTGTTCGCTCTGACTTAACTTAATAGCATTGACTATCACACTTGGGAGCAAAAATATGGATTATGAAATCTTTGAAGCCGGTGATGTTGTATTACAATGCCAACAGACCTTACGGAACGCTAAACTGGCTTATAAAACTTTTGGAACACTGAATTCTGATAAAGATAATGTGATTGTTTATCCGACTTGGTATTCGGGTCAACATTATGAGAATGAGTGGCTCCTTGGAGAAGGTAGGGCACTTGATCCTAATAAGTATTTTATTATTATTCCTAATCTGTTAGGTAACGGTTTGTCTTCTTCTCCCAATAATACCCCCCCGCCTTTTGATAAAGCCCGCTTTCCCAACGTTACTTTTTATGACAATGTCAAACTTCAACATCGATTGGTCACAGAAAAGTTTGGGATTAAAACGATTAAATTGGTGACGGGGTGGTCGATGGGCGCAGGGCAAACTTATCAATGGGGAGCCTTGTATCCCGACATGGTTGAACTCATTTGTCCTTTTTTAGGATCGGCCAAAACTTCACGCCATAACATTGTTTTTTTAGAAGGGGTTAAAGCCGCTTTGACGGCTGACGATGCTTGGCAAAATGGTTGGTATGAGAAACCACCAACCAAAGGTTTACGGGCCATGGGACGAGTCTATGCGGGTTGGGGTTTATCTCAAGCTTTTTATCGAGAACAGGTCGATATTGAAAAAATGGGTTATGCTTCTTTAGAGGATTTTTTGATCGGATTTTGGGAAAATTTATTTTTCTGTCGTGATGCCAATAATTTATTAACTATGTTATGGACTTGGCAACAAGGTGATATTAGCAATAATGAACTTTATCACGGTGATTTTGATAAAGCCTTATCCAGTATTAAATCAAAAGCTATCGTGATTACTGGCAAACATGATTTATATTTTCCTCCTGAAGATAATATTTATGAAGTGAAACATATGCCTAATGCAGAACTTCGACAAACGGATTCCATTTGGGGTCATTTCGCGGGTGGACCGGGTTTAAACCAGGTTGATGTAGATTTTATTGATGATAGCCTGAAAACGTTATTGGCTCGTTAAAAGCGATTTCGCTGTCAACAAGGGGTTTCAACTCGCAAGGCGAATAAGTGATAGCGTCATCCGCCATCTCGAAAAACTGCACAATTCCAAACTATTATCTCGTTCCCACGCTCCGGTGTGGGAATGCGTATTTTGACGCTCCAGCGTCAAGCAGGGTAGCGCACGAAAAAACTAGTGTATACTTACTCGCGGGTCAAGATTTGTAATCTTGACCCGAACGTTTTTCTCGCTCCAAACTCCAGCGTGGGAATGTGTACTCCACCGCTCTTGCGGTGACGATATGCTGACAGCCATGCTAACGTGATTTTCTTACGGACTGTGCAGTTTTTCAAGATAACAAAACGAGGAGATACTCTCTTGTCTATGACTAAACAAATTATAGTTAGCATATCAGTGCTGATACTGTTGGCGGGAATCCAGGTTAATGCCGAAGGTTTGCCCGTTCATGAAACTGTGCGCACCGCTTTGCAGAAAGTGGTTGCGGATAAAAATGGTGGTTTAGCCCTAAATATGTGGGCTACCGTGGTAGACCGTGATGGTGTGGTTAAAATAGTGACTTTTTCCGGTGAAGATCGTGGTGACCAGTGGCCCGGTAGCCGGGTAATTTCAGCTCAGAAAGCGAACACGGCCAATGCCTTTAGTCTGCCTAAATTGGCCTTATCCAGTGCCAATCTTTTCGCCTCCACCCAACCTGGCGGCAGTCTGTATGGTCTGCAACATAGCAACCCTATCGATACTGTGGTTGCCTATGGCGGTAACTCTCAGGACATCGGCACCGCCAAAGACCCCATGATAGACAAGAAAATTGGCGGTATCAACGTATTTGGCGGTGGCCTTGCCCTATATAATGCCAAAGGCACCTTGCTAGGCGCGCTAGGCGTCAGCGGCGATACCTCCTGTGCGGATCACAATATTGCCTGGAAACTGCGCCACACCCTAAACTTAGACAACGTGCCTGGCGGCGTTAGCGTCACCAAAGATGACAATATCATCAATGATATCAAAGATGGTAAAAGCGTGGGCGGTTTTGGTCATCCGGCATGTTCGGATGAAGCTGCCAAGGTTGCGGTGGGACTGCCAAAAACTCATCCCATAGGATCGGGAAAATAACGAGAGTAGGGAGGGTAGAACGGTAGCCAGGTGTACGCACCGTCTTTTCTCTCGCTCCGGCGTGGGAGTGTGTATTCACCACTCCTGCGGTGACGATTAATGGAGCCAAGGAGCAGGATTAGGAGGTGAAGACAAAGAAAAATTTCATGATGCACTTAAAAAATTAATCACACTCATTCGTCAATCAAAAGCCAAACCTGTCTTATATATGACATGAGGTCGAGACGATGCAAGTTATTATACTGTCTATACGCAGTGAGTAAAAAAATTATTGCTGGTTATACTCAAGCGGCACAGAAGTATCAGGTATCTATCGTGCCAATGGGAGTTGTTTGGCATGATTCTTCGTACAAAAAACAAAAGCTTTGGTAAATCACTTTATGAGGATGAAATTGGGCATCCATCTTCCAAAGGAAAACTACTAATAGCAAGTGCTTTTTTTAAGGCCTTTTTCGATGACTCGCTAGCTTGGATTGAAAATAAACAAAAAATATTGAATTCAGTAGAATGAGCTAGATTACAAAACTCGGTACAGGAACATGTTAGATTGATTCGATGAAAAGAACTGGTAGCATCAATCGTGTTATCTTAAAATATGTATGCAATAACTGAGGTCAGAATAAAACTAATTCTAACTTGGTCTTGGAGCCAACCTTCGGCGGTTCAAGAATGGCATTAGATTCTAAAATTGTTACTATGGAAAATGTAATTAAATTTTATAACGTTTCAGATAAATTTGGAGAATTTTCTAATTTTGCTGCCCATCCAATCAAGCTTAAAGGTAAAAAATGGCCCACTTCTGAACACTATTTTCAAGCGATGAAATTTGAGTCAGCTGTAGAGAAAATGGATTATGTTTTTGTGCTTACAAATTCAGGAGAAGTATATGATTGGGAATGGTTTGTTTTCCAAAAAAGTACTAGACCCTCTAAAGCCACTATAGTACCAGGATTAACTGATGTTAAAGGAGTTGATATAATTAATAGTTCAAGTAGTGCCACCTTAACTCATGGTGGTAAAATTTTTATTTGGCGAGACTAGCAACCAACCTCTTGCTGCCGAACAAGTGCCTTCAGCTTGTAAGTCGTTGATTTTACATTCTCAAAAGTGCCAAAATTGGAGTTATTTTACAGCCTTTCCGCTTGGTGAATATCTAAGTCAGCACAACAACTGGAATCAATCCTTCCTGTCTTGTGTAATTATGCTCACTAGCAAAAAAGTTTGACTTAGGAAGTAAACGCTGTATAATACTTCTTTTTTGATTGAAGCGGCAACGCAGGCATCAAAAGTAAAAAAAGTTTGACTTAGGAAGTAAACGCTGTATAATACTTCTTTTTTGATTAAAGCGGCAACGCAGACATCAAAAGTAAAAAAAGTTTGACTTAGGAAGTAAACGCTGTATAATACTTCTTTTTTGATTAAAGCGGCAACGCAGACATCAAAAGTAAAAAAAGTTT
>JADGDF010000041.1:20410-30536 GCA_016745055.1 Thiotrichaceae bacterium
GACTTAGGAAGTAAACGCTGTATAATACTTCTTTTTTGATTAAAGCGGCAACGCAGACATCAAAAATAAAAAATAGAAGACTTAACGCTCAAGTTGTTAAGTTTCTTTAATAAAACAAATCGAGTAATTTGTGTGGGCGCTTTAACATAGCCATCAAAATTATAATACAAATTATACACTATTTATAGTGTTTGTTAAAGAATTTTGTAAGTTTAAACTGAAGAGTTTGATCATGGCTCAGATTGAACGCTGGCGGTATGCTTAATACATGCAAGTCGAACGGTAACAGCAGAGCTTGCTCTGGCTGACGAGTGGCGGACGGGTGAGTAATATATGAGAATTTGCCTAGCAGTGGGGGACAACCCGAGGAAACTCGGGCTAATACCGCATATTCCTTACGGGGGAAAGCAGGGGATCTTCGGACCTTGTGCTGTTAGATGAGCTCATATCCGATTAGCTAGTTGGTAGGGTAAAGGCCTACCAAGGCGACGATCGGTAGCTGGTCTGAGAGGATGATCAGCCACACTGGGACTGAGACACGGCCCAGACTCCTACGGGAGGCAGCAGTAGGGAATATTGGACAATGGGCGCAAGCCTGATCCAGCAATACCGCGTGTGTGAAGAAGGCCTGAGGGTTGTAAAGCACTTTCAGGAGAGAAGAAAAGCTTAAGGTTAATACCCTTGAGTCTTGACGTTACCTCCAGAAGAAGCACCGGCTAACTCTGTGCCAGCAGCCGCGGTAATACAGAGGGTGCGAGCGTTAATCGGAATTACTGGGCGTAAAGCGTGCGTAGGCTGTTTAGATAGTCGGATGTGAAAGCCCTGGGCTTAACCTGGGAATTGCATTCGATACTGCTAGGCTAGAGCACAATAGAGGAGAGTGGAATTCCATGTGTAGCGGTGAAATGCGTAGATATATGGAAGAACATCAGTGGCGAAGGCGACTCTCTGGATTGATGCTGACGCTGAGGCACGAAAGCGTGGGGAGCAAACAGGATTAGATACCCTGGTAGTCCACGCCCTAAACGATGAGAACTAGCTGTCGGGATCATTTGGATTTTGGTAGCGAAGCTAACGCGATAAGTTCTCCGCCTGGGGAGTACGGCCGCAAGGTTAAAACTCAAATGAATTGACGGGGGCCCGCACAAGCGGTGGAGTATGTGGTTTAATTCGATGCAACGCGAAGAACCTTACCTGGCCTTGACATCCTTGGAACTTGGCAGAGATGCTTTGGTGCCTTCGGGAACCAAGAGACAGGTGCTGCATGGCTGTCGTCAGCTCGTGTCGTGAGATGTTGGGTTAAGTCCCGCAACGAGCGCAACCCCTATCCTTAGTTGCTAACAGTTCGGCTGAGAACTCTAAGGAGACTGCCGGTGACAAACCGGAGGAAGGTGGGGATGACGTCAAGTCATCATGGCCCTTACGGCCAGGGCTACACACGTACTACAATGGGAAATACAACGGGTTGCCAACCCGCGAGGGGGAGCTAATCTCATAAAATTTCTCGCAGTCCGGATTGGAGTCTGCAACTCGACTCCATGAAGTTGGAATCGCTAGTAATCGCGGATCAGAATGTCGCGGTGAATACGTTCCCGGGCCTTGTACACACCGCCCGTCACACCATGGGAGTGGGCTGCAAAAGAAGTAGATAGTCTAACCTTCGGGAGGACGTTTACCACTTTGTGGTTCATGACTGGGGTGAAGTCGTAACAAGGTAGCCGTAGGGGAACCTGCGGCTGGATCACCTCCTTTAAAGAAATTAGTATTTTTATTTTGGTGGTTAGTTTTAGTGCTCACACAAATTGCTCGATACTTAACTATTTTGAATATAATAGGATTGTGCGTCGTTTTTGGGTCTGTAGCTCAGCTGGTTAGAGCGCACCCCTGATAAGGGTGAGGTCGGTGGTTCGAGTCCACCTAGACCCACCATGTACGGGGCTATAGCTCAGCTGGGAGAGCGCCTGCTTTGCACGCAGGAGGTCTGCGGTTCGATCCCGCATAGCTCCACCATTATATTTATTGTTGGTTTAAGTGTTCTTTAAAAATTAGGAAATTGGTGTATTTTAAAGTATGTAGTATATATATTGCATAGTTTGATTTTATCTATGTAGTTTCATATAAGCCAAAAATTTTTGGGGTTATATGGTCAAGTGAATAAGTGCATACGGTGGATGCCTTGGTAATAACAGGCGATGAAGGACGTGGTAGTCTGCGATAAGCCTCGGGGAGCTGGCAAACAAGCTTTGATCCGTGGATTTCCGAATGGGGGAACCCACTTCATTTATGAAGTATCTATACTTGAATTAAGTAGGGTATAGAGGCAAACCTAGGGAACTGAAACATCTAAGTACCTAGAGGAAAAGAAATCAACCGAGATTCCCTTAGTAGCGGCGAGCGAACGGGGATTAGCTTGTATTTTTTAGCATAATAATTAGTGGAACAAGTTGGAAAGCTTGACGATAGAAGGTGATAGTCCTGTACGCGAAAAATATTATGTGGAACTAAGGATACGATAAGTAGGGCGGGACACGTGTTATCCTGTCTGAAGATGGGGGGACCATCCTCCAAGGCTAAATACTCGTTATTAACCGATAGTGAATAGTACCGTGAGGGAAAGGTGAAAAGAACCCCTGTAGGGGAGTGAAATAGAATCTGAAACCGTATGCATACAAGCAGTGGAAGCCGTTTTTTGAACGGTGACTGCGTACCTTTTGTATAATGGGTCAGCGACTTACTTTTAGTGGCAAGCTTAACCGTATAGGGAAGGCGTAGCGAAAGCGAGTCTTAATAGGGCGTTTAGTCGCTAGGAGTAGACCCGAAACCGGGCGATCTAGCCATGAGCAGGGTGAAGATGGGGTAAATCCTATTGGAGGCCCGAACCCACCGACGTTGAAAAGTCGGGGGATGACTTGTGGCTAGGAGTGAAAGGCTAATCAAGCTCGGAGATAGCTGGTTCTCCTCGAAAGCTATTTAGGTAGCGCCTCATGTTTTACTCTCGGGGGTAAAGCGCTGTTACGGCTAGGGGGTCATCTCGACTTACCAAACCGTTGCAAACTATGAATACCGAGAAGTACAATCATGGGAGACACACGGCGGGTGCTAACGTCCGTCGTGGAAAGGGAAACAACCCAGACCGTCAGCTAAGGTCCCAAAATCACAACTTAGTGGGAAACGATGTGGGAAGGCTCAGACAGCCAGGAGGTTGGCTTAGAAGCAGCCATCCTTTAAAGAAAGCGTAATAGCTCACTGGTCGAGTCGGCCTGCGCGGAAGATGTAACGGGGCTCAAGTTGTGTACCGAAGCTACGGATTTAAAGTGCAGTTATGCACTATAAATGGTAGAGGAGCGTTCTGTAAGCCTGTGAAGGTGAATCGTAAGGTTTGCTGGAGGTATCAGAAGTGCGAATGCTGACATAAGTAACGATAATGCAGGTGAAAAGCCTGCACGCCGAAAGTCTAAGGTTTCCTGCGCAACGTTAATCGGCGCAGGGTGAGTCGGTCCCTAAGGTGAGGTCGAAAGGCGTAATCGATGGGAAACAGGTTAATATTCCTGTACTTTATGACATTGCGATGGGGGGACGAAGAAGGCTAGGTCATCAGGGCATTGGTTGTCCCTGTTTAAGGTTGTAGGCAGGGTGTTTAGGAAAATCCGAACATCTTTTAATGCCGAGAGCTGAATACGAGGTTTCTAAGTAAACCGAAGTGATTGATGCCATGCTTCCAAGAAAAGCCTCTAAGCTTCAGATGTCATGAAACCGTACCCTAAACCGACACAGGTGGACAAGTAGAGAATACTCAGGCGCTTGAGAGAACTCGGGTGAAGGAACTAGGCAAAGTAGCACCGTAACTTCGGGAGAAGGTGTACCTTTTTCGGTGATTGGACTTGCTCCATGAGCTGAAGAAGGTTGCAGTGACCAGGTGGCTGCGACTGTTTATTAAAAACATAGCACTCTGCAAACTCGTAAGAGGACGTATAGGGTGTGACGCCTGCCCGGTGCCGGAAGGTTAATTGATGGGGTTAGCGCAAGCGAAGCTCTTGATCGAAGCCCCGGTAAACGGCGGCCGTAACTATAACGGTCCTAAGGTAGCGAAATTCCTTGTCGGGTAAGTTCCGACCTGCACGAATGGCGTAACGATGGCCACACTGTCTCCACCCGAGACTCAGTGAAATTGAATTTGCTGTGAAGATGCAGTATACCCGCGGCTAGACGGAAAGACCCCGTGAACCTTTACTACAGCTTTGCACTGGACTTTGAACCTGCTTGTGTAGGATAGGTGGGAGGCTTTGAAACTTTGACGCTAGTTAGAGTGGAGCCACCCTTGAAATACCACCCTGGCATGTTCGGGGTTCTAACCTACTTCCGTAATCCGGAAGAGGGACAGTGTATGGTGGGTAGTTTGACTGGGGCGGTCTCCTCCAAAAGAGTAACGGAGGAGTACGAAGGTGCGCTCAGCGCGGTCGGAAATCGCGCATTGAGTATAATGGCAAAAGCGCGCTTGACTGTGAGACAAACACGTCGAACAGGGTCGAAAGACGGTCATAGTGATCCGGTGGTTCTGTATGGAAGGGCCATCGCTCAACGGATAAAAGGTACTCCGGGGATAACAGGCTGATACCCCCCAAGAGTTCACATCGACGGGGGTGTTTGGCACCTCGATGTCGGCTCATCACATCCTGGGGCTGTAGTCGGTCCCAAGGGTATGGCTGTTCGCCATTTAAAGTGGTACGCGAGCTGGGTTTAGAACGTCGTGAGACAGTTCGGTCCCTATCTGTCGTGGGCGTTGGAAATTTGAGAAGAGCTGCTCCTAGTACGAGAGGACCGGAGTGGACGTACCACTGGTGTTCCAGTTGTCATGCCAATGGCATTGCTGGGTAGCTACGTACGGACGGGATAACCGCTGAAAGCATCTAAGCGGGAAGCCTCCTTCAAGATTAGATTTCCCGAGAGTTTAACTCTCCTAAAGGTCCGTTGAAGACGACAACGTTGATAGGCGGGATGTGGAAGTGCAGTAATGTACGAAGCTAACCCGTACTAATTGACCGTGAGGCTTGACCATATAACACCCAAAAGTTTTTGAAATACTACTTTATAAAGCCAATTTCTAAATTTTATTTTACTATTTATAGTAAATAGCGACAGGTTTTCCTGGCGATTATAGCAAGTGTGAACCACCCGATCCCATCCCGAACTCGGAAGTGAAACCATTTAGCGCCGATGATAGTGTAGGGTCTCCCTATGTGAAAGTAGGACATTGCTAGGATTTATAACATATAAAACCCAATAGAAAGTATATTTCTATTGGGTTTTTCTCGTTGTCACTGTTCAATCAAAATTTAAAGCATCTTCACAACAGAAAAATAATCTCTGGAACTTCCTTGTTCCCTAGAACTATTCAATTTTTTGGTTGTCCCAAAACCTTACCCCATACCCTGTTTCATTAAATTTGAACCTTTGAATCCTACTCCAACTTCTCTAACTTCTCTCTGACAAATAATTTAATTATTTACCAACACACTTCTGACACAAAACAATACCATTTATAACTGTTTACGTGCACTATTCAAAGTAAAACTAAATAAACTAATACCCATAAATAAAATCATCCACCAATATCTTAGCAATTTCTGTGTCCAAAAGGAAAAGATACCCATAGACCTTGGCATACCAAATGCGAACCAAAAATTAGGATTTTCATCTATTGCAACTAGTTTGACTGGTTTATCTGGTAGCTGCAAAATATGTATTAGCCAACTTTCTTTAGCTATTATTCTTTCTGGATTTATCACAATAGGCTTAACTTCATCCTTTATTTCCAATTGCAAAGTCAATCCTTTTTCTCCTAAATAACCAGCAACAGGTATAGCAACCGTACGTTGCGGAAAATGGATAAATTCAGTTTCAAAACGTCCAGTGGCAGCATTACCTTGTGGCCCATAAGACCCAATGACCACTTCATGAGAATAAGTACCTGTCGTTGGATAAAAACCATCAGGCACAAAAGTTGGAGTTGACTGACGAAAAGGTAATAATTTAGGCACTGTAAGTGTATGAGGTAAAAATTTTTGAACTTCAGTTTTTTGCAAAAGATGTGCTAACCGTTCAGGAGAAGGATAAGGAATATGAAAAGCAAGTTTGTTTTGTAAAGTTGCCAACGATTTTGTTTGCAAAAAATGGCGAACATTTTCTAGCTGTACAACATTATATGTCTGTTTTGCTTGCAAAGCAGGCCAAGTGTAATTAAAAAGTAAAAAGCTAATACCTAAAATTGCTACTACATGCCATGTAAATTGTACAAGTTTGATGAACCAAATTAACAGTTTAGCTTGTATTAAAAAATGAAAACTTAAACCATTGACTAATAAACCTAAGACTAATATATCCATATAGCGAGAAGCTGGAGCAGCTCCATCAAGACCCCTAGCGTAGGCTATGCCTAAGGCTTGCAAAATAACCCATCCGCCAAGCGCAAGTACAAATAATTCGCCTAGAGAGGGTTTTTCCCGTCTCCAAATGAGTTTCGTAACCCAAATAACAAAGGGAAAATAGAGTAAGGCACTAAACCAGGGTAAATCTATCCAAGGAAAAGCTAACGCTTTGAAAAAAGCGTTGAAAAAATCTCCCATTTGTTTAGGCTTCATGATGCCATGACCTGGAATTTCTACCAAAAACAAGATACAAACCAAGCTAATAATTAGGCAAATAATTAGGGTATAAAGATGCGTCCAACGTTGCTTTTTAGCATCTATTAACAATAAATAGCTTTTAATAGTAAAGATGACTAACAGAATCAAAAACCCTGAAGCAAGACTAAAATACGCACAAATTGCGCTAAATATACCCATCCACCAGGCAAGACTAAAATTTTTATGTAATAATAGCCCCCATGTAGCTATCAAGCTAAATAACAACATTAAATAAAACGCAGACTGAAAACCTGCTAAAGTATTTTCCCAAGCATATGGTAGACTCCAAAGCAAGGTAACCATGAACATTAACCAACCACGTACCGCTTGTCCCAATAAACGAGCTAATAAAATAACTAACAAAATACTCGTTACTGCAAAAATAAGGCTATTAACCACCATTTCCAACAAAGGGTTCCATTTCCCTTCGTTAAAAATGAGTAAGGTTAAACTCAACAAACGTGGCAAAACAATACGATGTTCATTATGCGGCGCAAATAAATCAGCAAACGTTAAATTGCCATTAGTCCAAAGTAAAAAAAGTTTATCTGCTTGCGCATCCCATTGATCCCAATAAGGGACTGAACTGCCAAAAGTATGAATCAGCCATAATCTTGCGCCCAAAATAATCAAAAAAATACCGACAAGTTGAATATAAAAAACTCTGTTTGTTATCATTATATTGAGTCAATTAACGATAGCCCAGCTAACGACATGCCCAACAATTAGGGTATCTTTTACACTGTGTACTGTAACGGCTTGATTTACCTTTTAATTGATAAGCAATGACTGCACATTCATGTTCTGCTAAGGTGGACGAAAAATGGTGAGCACCCTTTCCTTTGGCCACAAAAAATAATTCCGTACCTTCTGCTGGTTGAACGGCTGCTAACAATGCATCACGACCTGGCATAGCAATGGGGGTAGGCGGCAACCCTTTATTTCTGTAAGTGTTATAAGGACTATCAACTCGTAAATCTTTTTTGCGTATATCTCCGTCAAACTTTTCAGCCAACGCATAAATGACAGTTGGGTCAGTTTGTAATAACATGCCTTTTTGCAAACGGCGCACAAACACTCCCGCAATTTGCACACGTTCTTCCGCTTTCCCCGTTTCTTTTTCAATAATTGAGGCTAAAATCAACGCATCTTTCGACGTTTTAAAAGGTAAATTCCGATTCTTTTGCTTCCAAACATCTTCTAAAGTTTTTTGCATGACTCTATAAGCCCGTTGCAGAAACTCAACATCTGTCGTTCCTTTTGGAAAATGGTAAGTATCAGGATAAAATTGGCCTTCAGGATGTTGATTGGGATAGCCCAATTTTGCCATGATTTCTTCGTTTTTAACGCCTTCTAACGTATGAACTAAATAAGGCGATTTACGAATAGCCGCCATTAGTTGGCGAAAATTCCACCCTTCAGGAAAAGAAAAAGCATGTTGTACGGTTTTACCATTAACAAATATTTCCAATAATTGAAGTGGCGTGGTATTAACGGGAACAGAATATTCTCCCGCTTTAATTAAACGCGCTTTTTCTTGAATACGGGCCAAAGTCACCCAAGTCAATGCTGTGGGATAATTCATGAGTTCTTTGTCCATCAGTTCCATTGCAACTTTGGATAAACTCATATTAGGATGGATGGTGTAACTGATTTCATTGAGTGAAGGAAGTGGTTCTTTTAATTTGTACTCATAAACCCAATAACCTCCAGCACCAATTGCAGTAATAACAAGAATAATTAACATAATAATAATTCTAATAAACCTGAGCATAGCCTTGACCTATTTTTTGAGTAACTATTGGAATCTTGAACATTTTACAATAATCTATTCCATAGAAACAAAGTTAGGTTAGAAAAATAGCACTAAACTCAAAATAAATCATGACAATACTTGGAGAAGTACAAGATTAATCTTACTTTCCGTAAAATAAATTTTTCACTTCACATTAAGTAAAAGTTTGATTTTTTCTTACAAAAAATTAATGATTATGAAGTTTTGTCACTAAGAAATTTCAGCAATAGCTTCTTTTTTGGCAGTCTGCGGCATAATAGGGATGATAGGATAAGGCCATTTCCAATTATTGATTCCTGAAGGCATAGGCTGCATAGTAATGCAATCTACTGGGCAAGGTTTGATGCATAATTCACAACCAGTACACTCTGCAGCAATGACTGTATGCATGTGTTTAGCTGTCCCTAGAATTGCATCAACAGGACAAGCCTGAATACATAAGGTACAACCAATACAATTGGCCTCATCAATAACTGCAACCAATTTATCGTTTTCATTTGCTACCGCATCAAACGGTTTTGGATTGCGATCAAGTAATCTCGCAATGGCTAACATCGCCGTTTCCCCACCTGGTGTACACAAATTTACTTCTGCTTCCCCTTTAATGACTGCCTCAGCATAGGGGCGACAACCTGGATAACCACATTTACCACATTGACTTTGTGGCAAAATAGCATCGACCTGATCTACCACTGGATCGCCTTCTATTTTGAAACGAATACTCGCATAACCCAGTAGTAAACCAGATAGTAGGGCAAAAATACTGAGTACTAAAATTGCAATCCACATTATAATTTCACCAATCCTGAGAAGCCCATAAATGCCAATGACATGATACCTGCTGTTATAAGGGCGATGGGTGGACCTTTAAAGGGGAGTGGTACATCAGCAGCAGCAACGCGTTCTCGCATGGCAGCAAATAAAGTAAGTACCAACGCAAATCCAATGGCAGCCCCAAAACCATAAATACCCGATTCAATAAAACTATGTTGTTGCTGAGTATTAAGTAATGCTACACCCAGAACTGCACAGTTGGTCGTAATAAGTGGTAAAAAAATCCCCAAAGTTTGGTAAAGCAAAGGACTAGTTTTATGCACCACAATTTCGGTGAACTGCACCATAACAGCAATCACTAAAATAAACATAATGGTGCGTAAAAATTCTAGTTCTAAAGGGACTAAAATGTACTGATAAATCACATAACTGGAGATTGAAGATAAGGTGAGTACAAAAGTGGTTGCCAACCCCATGCCCATTGCCGTTTCCAATTTAGTTGAAACGCTCATAAAAGGACATAAACCTAAGAATTTGACCAGTACAAAATTGTTGACTAAAACGGTTGCAATAAAAATCAGCAGATATTCGCTCATAAACAAAGTAATCCAATGATGAATTTAGTAGGTTATTATAAATCAATAGCTTAGAATTTTGGATAGTATATTGCAAGTAATGCTACAAATTACAATCACTATCGTGCTGATTGGAAACTATCAAGTATAGTGTATTTACTTTGAAAATTATTTAAAGCAATGTTTTTGGCAGCAATTCTCATAAATAAGTGGTTAAAGCGGACAAATCGCTGACTAAACACTTTCGAGAAAAAAGTGTTTTTCGCAATATTTTGAAATTATCATCCATTAACTCCAAA
>JADGDF010000328.1 GCA_016745055.1 Thiotrichaceae bacterium
ATTTTCATACTCGTTCTCCTAAGTTTACAAAACTTGTTCTTTCTTATATCCTCCTTTTCGCAAAATACCATCTTAAATTCCGTGATACAACTCTATTTATCCCCAAAGAATTCTTTTGAAATCATCGCTCATAGAGGCGTTCATCACGACTTCCACAGAGAAAATCTTGATAATAATACATGTACAGCTTTAAGAATCTATAAGCCGACCCATAGTTATATTGAAAATACAATTGAATCAATTCAAGCTGCTTTTGAATATGATGCGACGATTGTTGAGATTGATGTAAGACCTACAAAGGATAGGCAGCTTGTTGTTTTTCATGATCATGGATTGGAATGTCGTACAAATGGCAAAGGAAAAGTATGGGATAATTCATTGGGTGACTTGAAAAAGTTAGATATCGGATATGGCTATACTTATGATGGTGGAAAGACCTATCCTTTTCGTGGAAAAGCTATCGGAAAGATAAAAACCCTTATCGAAGTTCTTAATCGATTTTCAGATAAAAAATTCCTAATAGATGATAAAAATAGCAATGATCTAGAGGTTGCGAAACTTATTTCTGATACATTGCTAGTATTGCCTAGTGACCAACAACAAAATATATATTTATGGACGAGCGATCAATCATACGAATATATTCACAGTGCAGTTCCTGCTGCTACAAGATTGTTTGAGTCACGCCAATATCAAAAGAAGTTCTTTAAATCGTATATATTTAGCATAGGATTTGGAGCTGTTGGTAACGAGTACAAAAACAAAGGGCTTGGCTTGCCGGTGGAATACACTAAATACATATGGGGTTGGCCTTATAGATTTTTAAAAAAAATATATGATGCAGAGGCCCGATTTTATGTGTTTGCTAATACAGAAGATGAATTTAAACAAATTTCTGGTATTCCTCTGGATGGTATAGTCACTGACCATATAGAAATATTGGGGATGCATTTATAAGTACGCATAACAAGGTTGTCAAATTGAACTCGTTTTACGCTTCGCTTCACTTGTCAATTTACAACAACGTTATATGTACAAAACAAACCAGCACAAAGGGAAATTATGAAAACAGCAGAAATTGAAGAAAAAGTTATATACGGCATATCAGTAAGAACAACCAATGCAAACGAAATGAATCCAGAAACTGCAAAAATAGGTAAAACTTGGCAGAAGTTTGATAGTGAAGTTGCTGTTGATTATCAAAATGGTGAGAGAGTTTACGGTGTTTATTTCAATTATGAATCAGATGCAAATGGTGCATTTGATGTGCTAGCAGGATGCGAAAAAGGTAACAACTCTCTTGATAATGCCATCATTCAAAAAGGAAAATATTTAATCTTTGAAGCCAAAGCAAAAACAAAAGATGATAATGCAAGAATTCAGGCAGTTATAGAAACTTGGGAGAAAATTTGGCAATACTTTAATAGAGTTGTATCCCGTTAAAAATCAATCAATTAGCTAGATAAAAGTTCCATAGTCCGGCACATACTCCAATTATTTCATCATATAAATCAATA
>JADGDF010000210.1 GCA_016745055.1 Thiotrichaceae bacterium
CAAACTGCTTACGACTTATATCGCTTGGGTATGTTTTTCTCATTACTTCATTATCTGACAGACTTTTGACTTTTTCAATGACTTTAAACAGGTTCTAAGGTGTTTAGTCCATTTTCTAAAGTAAACAAATGCAGCAAACTTATTCTAAAATAATAACCGCCTTTATGTCTAAGAATTGGCAGAATTTTAGTTTATCTAAAGAAAATAGCAGGATGTGAATATCATATCCATAAAGTAAAACAATGCAATTCTTTGACTGAATAATTATAATAACGACATGAAAACAATTCAGGAGAGACTAAATTATGAATACGACGCATCCCTCTGCACAAGAATCCCGCTTTGTTAGTCGGCTAACACGTAATACGTTGGCCCTTGTGCTAGCAGGGGGAAGAGGTTCTCGATTAAAGAGCATGACCGATTGGCGAGCTAAACCTGCTGTTCCCTTTGGTGGTAAATTTCGTATTATTGATTTCCCCCTTTCTAATTGTCTAAATTCTGGTATACGTCGTATTTCCGTTCTCACTCAGTATAAATCCCATTCTTTAATTCGCCATATTCAAAAGGGCTGGGGCTTTCTGCGTGGTGAATTTAATGAATTCGTAGAATTGATGCCAGCACAACAACGTTTGGATGATGAATCTTGGTACGTGGGTACTGCCGATGCTGTACTACAAAACTTAGATATTATTCGCAGTCATTATCCAGAATACATTTTAGTACTTGCAGGTGATCACATCTACAAGATGGATTACGGTCCAATGTTAGCTTATCATCTTGAAAAGAAAGCAGATATGACAGTGGCTTGTTTAGAAGTGCCAGTTGAAATGGCTAAAAGCTTTGGGGTCATGAGTGTGGATGAAGATGGCAAGGTGACTCGTTTTGCAGAAAAACCGGAAAATCCAGAGACCTTAGTTAATGATCCCACTAAATCGCTCGCATCTATGGGTATTTATATCTTTAGTGCAGAATTTATGTATGAGCAACTTGAAAAAGATGCGAAAGATAAAGATTCAAGCCACGATTTTGGGAAAGATTTGATTCCTAGACTGATTCACACGCATAGCGTGTTTAGTTATCCTTTTCAAGATGTACAAGAAGAGTCACAAGAACAAGAAGGGGATACTCCAGCCTATTGGCGGGATGTAGGTACTATTGATTCGTTTTGGGAAGCTAATATGGAATTAGTTTCTGTGACGCCTGAATTAAATATGTACGACAAAAATTGGCCAATTTGGACCTATCAAGAACAACTTCCTCCCGCAAAATTTGTCTTCGATGATGATGATCGACGTGGAGTTGCAATTGATTCTATGGTATCAGGCGGTTGTTTAATTTCTGGCGCAAAATGTCTTCATTCCTTATTATTTTCTAATGTTAAATTGAATTCTTATTCATTGATAGAAGATTCTGTCATATTACCCAATGTAGAAGTCGGTCGTCATTGTCATTTGAATAAAGTTATTATTGATAAAGGGTGTATTATTCCACCCAATACTGAAATTGGTGTTGACCATGAAGAAGATAGAAAACGCGGTTTTTATGTCAGTGAAAATGGGGTTGTGCTTGTAACAATTAGTATGTTAGGGCTTGATTTATCGCGTGCACACTAAAAAATGAGTGTTTTGTAGCAACTAAATTTTCACTAAGACAGACCTGACAGGTTTTTAAAACCTGTCAGGTCTAAAATCAAGGGGGAGCACAGCCTTATAACTTGCTTCCAGACGTTATGAATGGGGTTCCCCCGTCCAGTCAAAAGCTGGTTTGTCCGCCTTATCAATCAATTGCTTCGTTGTATGCTTATATCAAGCTTGAACAACTTAAAATTAATACCAAGCTCAATTATTTTGCCCTGAACGCACTACATCAAAGCTGTTCAGCAGGTTTTTTTTGAGTTAAGGAAATTATAAAATCCTATTAGGTGCATAACATAAGTTAAAAAGCTAACATTTTTTTGTCTTTTACTTTCTATAGTCTTGTACAAAGCATTTTTTCTTATTTATCTACGTACTTTGTAATGTTTACCTAGTCGTTACTTAACGAAGTTTTTTATTTCAAAGGAGAAATCGTATGACACAGGCTCATAGATTAAGACCGCTAAAATGTTTAGCGTTTGCTGGATTGTTACTTTCAAATGGTGTTTATGCCAGTTTAAATGATGGTTTGGTTGCTTATTATCCATTTAATGGCAATGCTAATGATGAAAGTGGGAATGGGAATCATGGTTCAGAAAATGGGGTTGTTGAATACATCGAAGGCAAAGTTGGACAAGCTGTCAAACTTAATGGGACTCTAAGTTACATTAGAGTTGCAAACCCTGAAACAAAGTTTGATAAACATCATACCATTACGGGTTGGGTTTCAACGAAGGGCAGAGGAATGCCTGTTTTAGCCAAGTACTCTTGGAACGATGCCCAAGGAGGCACAGGGTTTAGCCTGAGTTCCACCACTCCAGATGGTAATAGAAATCCAATCAATGGTAGTACTTTCTTTGCTTTTACTAAGTACAGTGAGGGGCCGAATCCGAGCAAATATCCCAGTTATACACTACCTACAAATGAGTTTAAGTATGTTTCTGCTACCTATGATGAAGGACAGATAAAACTTTACGTTGATGGAATTCTCGTTAGCCAATCAACTATACAACATAGGGGATCACTGGATAATCCTTACGATATGTTAATTGGTGCTTATTGGCATAATCATGGGAATGAGCTTTCCCTTTCAAGAACTTTTGATGGGACAATCGACGAACTTCGTATATACAATCGCGCTTTATCTCCCGAAGAAGTTACTGCTCTTTATTCTGGTGTTATTAGTGATGAAAACTGCAAACACGCCAGTTACTCATTCAAAAAGAAAACTCTCACTGTTCCCTTCATTGAAATGCCTGTTATTGACTTTTTAACAGGTTTACCAACAGACAAAACTGAATTGTGGAAAGGCAAATTGAAACAAGTCACGGGAACAGTCAACCGTTTCAAAGTTTTATCACCCAGCATTACTCAAGTCATAGGTGATTCAACCTCTTCCTGTCCTGCTACTTATACAGTGGAGACTGGCACACTAACAATTCCCTATATTGATGTGCCAACAGGCATTGAAATAGGTAATAAACAACAAGGTCAGGATACCGAAGTATTCAAAGCGACCATGATTTGGGATCAAATTGGTAAAAGCTTTGTTGTGCAGGAAGTTAAGCAAGTAGCTGATTAATAAGCAAGAAATAATTCCCTCTCTCTACTTTCTCCCCTTACTCAAGGAGAGGTTTGGGGGCACATTGCCATTAAGTTAAGCTCGTAGGAGTGCAAACTTTAGTTTGCACACGCAAGATAAATCTTGCACTCCATACTGAAAAATTCCTAACTTAATGGCAGTGGGGGAAGTTAACTTAGTGGCAATGCTCCAACCAAAATGGGAATGTTTTAAGTACTATTGTAAGTACGAATCGACTTTCTTTCCAAGCGACGATAGGTAATGGCTTCTGTTAAATGAGGGGTTTGAATATTTTCACTGCCAGCTAAATCTGCAATGGTGCGGGAAACCTTTAATATTCGATACCAGGCCCGTGCGGACAAACCCAATTGCTCAATCGCCCTATCTAACAACTTTTCATCATTCGTACTTAAACCGCACACTTGATCGACTTCACGATTGGTTAAATTACTATTAGCGTGATTAAAACGTTGCAGTTGAATATTTCTGGCAGCCACAATTCTAGCGCTGGCTTCAATATTAGTTTCTTCTGAAATTTCCTTCTGTAATTGAGCGCGAGGCAAATTAGGGACTTCCACATGCAAATCAATGCGATCCAGTAACGGGCCGGAAATACGGGCACGATAACGTCGCACTTGCTCGTGGCTGCAAGAACAGCGGTTATAGCTATCGCCTAAATGTCCACAGGGACAAGGGTTCATGGCGGCGATCAACTGGAAATTTGCGGGAAATTCTGCCTGACGGGCAGCTCTGGAAATAGTAATATTCCCTGACTCCAGCGGTTCACGCAATACTTCAAGCACCCGTTTGTCAAATTCTGGTAATTCATCTAAAAATAATACACCATTGTGGGCTAAAGAGACTTCACCTGGACGCGGCTGGCTGCCACCACCCACTAAAGCAACACCAGAAGCCGTATGATGCGGTGTCCGAAATGGGCGAATTCCCCATGTATTAGGATTAAACCCATCATTGGCGATGGAGGTAATTGTCGCCGTTTCCAAAGCCTCTTTTTCGGTCATCGCCGGTAAAATGCCAGGTAATCGACTGGCCAACATTGTTTTACCCGTACCAGGCGGTCCCATCATCAGTAGATTATGCCCTCCAGCCGCCGCAACTTCTAAAGCGCGTTTCGCATGATGTTGGCCATGTACATCACTTAAATCTGGTGAGAAAGGAGGTAATACCACTGTTGGCGTTTGTAGTGAACAATGCGGTGTGATGGGAGTAATGCTGTGAAAATGATCGCAAATTTGTGACAGGGATTTGACTGCAATAATGGAAACATTACTAACCATACTGGCTTCTGTCAAACATTCATGCGGGACAACCACATGCCGCGACGCTTTGCGGGCTGCCAAGGCTACGGGTAAAATTCCTCGCACTGTACGTAAATCACCGCTTAAAGCCAGCTCTCCAATAAATTCATATTGGTCTAATTCGTCTGCGGGAATCTGACGGGAAGCGGCTAAAATACCGATGGCAATGGCTAAATCAAACCGCCCTCCTTCTTTGGGTAAATCTGCGGGTGCCAAGTTGATTGTGATACGCTGGAGAGGAAATTCAAACTGTGAATTGAGCAGAGCACTGCGCACCCTATCTTTACTTTCTTTAACGGCCGTCTCAGGTAAACCAACAATAGATAATGCAGGCAGGCCATTGGTTAAATGCACTTCAATGGTTACAGGTACCGCGTTAATGCCAACCTGTGCCCGACTATGAACAACCGCTAGAGTACTCACTCAGTCAACTTACTCCGTATCTTTAGGTTTATCAACATCTACGGCATTCGTTGTTTCATTGGTTTCGACATGTTGATTTATCGGCAAACATTGTGCTTCTAGGGCAGTCACTTGCATTTCCAATTGTTCTAAACGTATGCGTGTGCGCTCCAAAACTGAGGCTTGGACATCAAATTCTTCGCGTGTGACCAAGTTCATTTTACGCAACGCGGATTCCAAAGCGGCACGTAAATTTTTTTCCATATCCTCTTGAAGCGCAAACATGCCTTTGGGTAATTTGTGCTTAACTTGATTAACAAAATCTTCAAAATGGGCTGGTGAAATCATTTGGCACCTACGTGAGTAAAAATATATTTAAAAATAGAGAGTTGATTTGGTATTATTGCTCATAAAATATGGCTAACCAGACAACTTCTTCACTTGTCCATTCAACTCTGTGTTTTGTATGGGCTTCTATGTTAACAAAATCTCCTTCATTAAGATGAATAATTTTATTATTTAGCTCCAATCTTAATTCAGCAGACCCTTTTAAAATAATCACCCATTCATTCTCTAGTTGATCATACCAAAAATCAGGGGGAGATTGGTGTCCTTTTGAAACAGTTCTTTCAACCCTGATGCCATTAGCATTGACTAAAATATGAGTAAGTTCTTCTGGCAAATATTGAGGGATATTATCAAAGATATTCACTATATTTATGTATTATTTTAATGAATAATCTCTATTAGAGTTGTATCACGGAATTTAAGATGGTATTTTGCGAAAAGGAGGATATAAGAAAGAACAAGTTTTGTAAACTTAGGAGAACGAGTATGAAAAT
>JADGDF010000042.1 GCA_016745055.1 Thiotrichaceae bacterium
CGGGGCGGTTTGATTCCAGCATCGGGTGGCCGAAACCGAGAGACCTTCTCTCATCTTTAATACAGCATGGAAAGCTACGCTTTCCTTCAGGACACACTAAGGTTTGTTCCTATCCCTAGCTAAATTCATTAAAGGTAGCAATTTTGAAAGGAAAAATATTATTATTTACTAAGTTTGCCAATCATTTATCCTTGAATAACTTCAGTATATTACTATAAAAAAGCTGTAACATTGCTATAATAGCAAGCAGCTAGTTTAGTAAAATCATTTTATTTACGTTTTTGGAGGAATCATGCCAACACCGATATACCCTGCGGATGGTAGAAAAATTACAGTAGAAAATGGAAGTTTAATAGTACCAGATAATCCAATTTTGGGATACATCAAGGGGGATGGCATTGGACCTGACATTATGCGTGCGTGCTTGCGCGTATGGGATGCGGCAGTTAAAAAAGCTTATAATGGCACGCGCCAAGTGCATTGGATGGAGCTATTCATGGGTGAAGAGGCATCCGAAAAATTTAACGGTAATGCTTTTCCAGAAGAAACCTTAACTGCACTTAAAGAGCTAATGGTATCAATTAAAGGGCCACTCACCACCCCCATTGGTAAAGGTTTTCGTTCCCTCAATGTAGCTTTGCGACAAGACTTAGATTTGTACAGTTGTGTGCGTCCAGTACGTTACTATGAAGGCGTTCCCTCACCTTTAATGCGTCCTGAATTGATTGATATTATCATTTTTCGGGAAAATACTGAGGACGTTTATGCAGGTATTGAATATAAATCTGGTTCGCCTGAAATGCGCAAGGTGGAAAAATTCCTCAAAGAAGAAATGGGTGAAAAATTCTTTGATGATTCAGGCATTGGCGTTAAGCCCATCAGCCCATTTGGTACCAAACGTTTAGTACGTAAAGCCATTCAATATGCGATTGACAACCAGCGTGAAAGTGTGACCCTTGTACACAAAGGGAATATCATGAAATATACTGAAGGCGCTTTCCGCAACTGGGGTTATGAACTTGCGCGTGAGGAATTTAGCGATTACACCATTACAGAAGAAGAACTCTATAGTACTTACGATGGCAAACAGCCTGAAGGCAAAGTTGTTATTAAAGATCGTATTGCTGACATTATGTTTCAATTAATGCTGCTGCGTCCCAGTGAATTTGATGTCATTGCCACCATGAATCTCAATGGAGATTATTTATCTGACGCGATTGCCGCAGAAGTGGGGGGTATTGGTATTGCACCTGGAGCTAATATTGGTGATCACGTCGCCGTCTTTGAAGCCACCCATGGTACAGCCCCTAAATATGCCAATTTAGATAAAGTAAACCCAGGTTCAGTATTATTTAGTGGCGTCATGATGCTGGAATACATTGGTTGGCAAGAAGCCGCAGATTTAATTTCAGCCGCTTATCCAAAAGTTATTGCCAAGAAAATTGTTACTTATGATTTTGCCCGTCAAATGCAAGATGCCACAGAAGTGCCGACTAGCGGTTTTGGCGATGCATTGATTCGTGAAATAGAAGCGGGTGTTGATGTTGAAGCAGCTATTCAACAGCATCAAGAAGAGATTGAAAAAGATAGAAAAGCGCGTGAAGAAAGACGCATTGCTGAACCTGTTGACGAAATGATCGCTTCTGGACGTATGCCTCAAACGGTCGGTGAAATCATGAGCACCCGTTTAATTAAAACATCACCAACTCAAACGGTCGATAAAGCCATGAGTCCAATGCGTGAGCATAATGTCAGCAGCATTTTGGTTGAACCTGATGAAAATGGTCAGTGGATGATTATGACACAAAAAGATGTGTTTTCTAAAGTCATTCATGCCAATCGTTCACCTGCTAATGTGAAAGTGAGTGAAGTTGCTCGTCCTTTGCTTACTGCCTCTGTAGATACACCATTAATGGAATGTGTTGCTTTAATGACCAAATCTGAAGTAAGACGATTAGTGATTGAGAAAGATGGACAACCTGTTGGAATTGTGAGCGATACAGACGTATTTCGCACTGCAGAAGAATTTGGTTGGGGCGAATAATTTTTATTAAGTCGGGAAGTTCCTTTCCCGACATTAAGATTTATTTTGTCAGGTACAGGTAAAAGACCGTTTCCTCTGATAGTAAATGTTATAAATATTTATGGCTAGCAAATATTGAAACTATTTTAGTTATAAGTCTTCCACTTTTGTATTGTTGGCTGCCTCTAAACTTACTTTTTGTAAATCTTCTTCAGTAATCCCAGTTTTGGTTTGCAACAAAATTTCTACAGATGAAATGAGGGCCATTGCATCTAACTTGTATTTTTTCATTAGGTAATCACGACTTGCACCATGCGCAAAAGTATCTTGGAGTCCTAAACGAGTTAACTGTTTACCAATGCCTGCTTCGGCTAATATTTCTGCAATAATGCTGCCCAAACCACCGATGACCGTATGATTTTCAATCGTAATTACACCACCATTGACTTGTTCCAGCAAATCCAAAAACTGGGTTTTAGCAAAAGGCTTTAATGTCGATACATGCACATGAGTAATGTAAATTCCTTTTTTTACTAAAATATTATTTGCTCGAATCACTTCTTCAGTCGTAATACCGCTTGAGACAACAAGTAAATCTGTGCCTTGGCTAAGGACACGCAATTGATTAAATTGAAAAGGTGTTTCAAACAAGCGTGGCACTGCACCACGTAGAATCCGCACGTAAACAGGACCATTAATCTCATCCGCTACGTCCAGTACTGTTTCAACTTCGGTTGCATCCCCTGTTTCAAGAATAGTCATATTGGGTAAACTGCGTAATACAGCAATATCTTCAATGGCTTGATGGGTAATACCACCAGGTGTGGTAATGCCAGGCAAAAAGCCCATTAATCTGACTTTACGATTAGAATAAACCACTGAGTTGATTAACTGGTCATAAGGACGCCGGTATAAAAATACGCTAAAGCTGTGAATAAAAGGACGATAACCTTCCATTGCCAAGCCACCACTGAGACTAAGCATATTTTGTTCTGTCATGCCCATTGAAAAAAAACGATTGGGAAATTTCTCTCGAAATTGATCGACTTCACAGGAACTTGTTAAATCAGCAGATAGGCAAAGGACTTCAGGTTTATTTTTGGCAAATTTTATAAATGCATTGGCATAAGGTTTAATCACATTCTTCACACGGTACCTCTGTTACGCTGTAAATGATGTATGCGAATTCTTAAGCGGTGGTATTCTGTTTTGGTAAATGAATCTGCGAATATTATCACAGATAGGGGTTTATTCGTGGAAATTACCTGTGTTTTTAGGATGACAAAAAAAGGATAGCTATAACTACTAGCGTTAATTTTGGCAAATAAAATGGGTTTTTGTCGTATTTTTTCAAGAATAATTTCGTCATAAACGATATATTTCCCGTTCAAAGGGTGTTGAGTTATGCATATCTGATTAAATATTTCTCTGTAGGCACTGTATACAACAATCAAAATACCAAAGATTTTTAACACGAGACTCAGTTGCAAAGTGATGAGTGAAAGTAATGCACCACAATGTATTGCAATAAGTAAACTCACCAAAGAATAAGAAGGTTGTAAATTAAGCTTAATTTTGTCTGTTAGTGCTTTAGTTTTCACAGCAATAATTACAAAATAACTTCTAAATTATCAATTAACCTTGTTTTACCTAACCAAGCAGCGACTAAAATTGCAAACTCAGTATCAGTTTGACTAGCAGGGAGTAAGTTGTAAGTATTACAAATTTCTATATAATCAGGTTTAAAATCAGCCTTTGTCAACGTATTAGTTGCTTGTTTTTCTAAGGTGGCAAAATCAAGATTACCCGTAACCAATTTTTCTTTGATTGTGGTTAAAATTTGGAATAGCTCAGGTGCGATTTCTCGCTGCTCAGGTGTTAAATATCCATTACGTGAACTCATTGCTAAACCATCTGCTTCGCGATAAGTTGGCATACTCAAGATATCAATCGGCATCCATAAATCTTTAACCATGCGCCGAATTATCAGCAGTTGTTGATAATCTTTTTGGCCAAAAATAGCTTTATCTGGTTGAATGAGATTAAATAAAATATTCACTACTGTTGTCATGCCACTAAAAAGTATTGGACGTGATGCACCACATAAAATATGACTAAGTTCAGGTACTTCTATTTTAGTACACTGTTTTAAACCTTGAGGGTAGAGTTGTTCTGCGGTAGGCGCAAAGACTAAATCAACGTCTAATACTTTTAAATGTGCGCAATCAGCTTCTAGTGTACGTGGATAATTAGCATAATCTTCATTAGGTCCAAATTGCAGTGGATTAACAAAAATCGTGACCACAACACGGTCAGCGACAGTTTGCGCTTTTTCAACCAAACTCAGATGGCCTGGATGTAAGTTTCCCATTGTAGGTACGAAAGCAATGGTTTGTTGGGCATTACGCCATTCTTTAAGTACAGTACGCAGTGCTGGAATATCTGTAATATAATTCACGATGTTTGTATCTCATTGGAGTCAATGCCTATAACACATTATTTAAACCTAGCGTAATTATACCTAAAAATACCCAGTGATAAGTGAATACTAGACCGTTTTTTGTATCAAAATGTTAAGCTGTTATAATAATTAAAATTTAAGTATCAAAGTAGTAAACAGTGAGAGGTTACTATGGCAGCATTTTATACTCGCCGCGCTCCCCAGGAAACTCAGGATCCTAAACAACGGATTGTGGGTGGAATTGTTCTTTCCTTAATTATTTTTCTCATCTATGGTTTCTTAAAACTATTAGCCGGTTTTTCAGCCACAGAAGGTGGCAGCTATGCTTTGCCTGAAGCATTAAGCGATGAAGTGGAAATGAATGCCGAAAATATTACAGAGAATGACAACCCAAATGCCTTAGTATTACAAGGTGATGGTGAAGAATTGCCAACAACTGTTGCTGCACCGCGAAGACCCTTACCAAGTGGCTTTGTGTTTCTTGATATCAAAGGAAACCCAATGCAAGAAGAAATATTTCAACCTGATGATGTTTATGTCGCTGATAATACGAATAAAAAATGGGTTGTACAAGTTGCGAGTTTTAAGGAAAGAAGTCGAGCTCAAGCTTTGGTAGATAAACTTAAAACTAGAGATTTTTCTGCTAGTATTACCAGCAGTGGCCGCTGGTTTGTTGTACGTCTTAAACCGCAAGGCAATCGTTCAAGTGCTCAAAACCAAAGAACTCAGTTGCGTAATAAATTAAATATTCGACGCACATTAATAAAAAAACTAGACTAGTACTTTGTCAAGGTAGAATTGACGGATACGGTAGGGTGCGTCATACGCACTGAAAAATGCCTGGTGCGTGAGACACACCCTACAAAATAATCTTGGCAGAGTACTAATTTTGAGTATAAATAGAGTTGTAAAAAGAAAAATACCTTTTTGATCTTTTAGTTGATGGGTATTCATGTCGCTACTTTAAAACAATGCTAGGATAACATTTAAGTCAAATGCGCTTACCTTTTCAAATTTCACGCCGTCCCTCGCTAAAAATTCATGTGGGCAATGTTGCCGTTGGTGGAAATACCCCAATTTCTGTACAAAGTATGACAAATACGAATACCAACGATGTGGCAAGTACCGTTGCCCAAATTCAAGCCTTACAAAATGTCGGGGCAGACATTGTGCGTGTGTCTGTACCAGATTTAGGGGCTGCAGAAGCATTTGGAAAAATTAAACAACGTGTGACGATACCTTTGATTGCCGACATCCATTTCGATCATAAAATTGCTCTAAAAGTGGCAGACTTAGGCGCAGATTGCTTACGTATTAATCCTGGCAATATTGGTCGTGAAGAACGTGTGCGCGAAGTGATCGAAAGTGCCAAAGATAAAAATATTTCTATTCGTATTGGCGTGAATGCAGGTTCCTTAGAAAAAGAGTTACAAAAGAAATATGGTGAACCCACAGCAGAAGCGCTAGTTGAATCTGCTTTGCGTCATATTGAAATTTTGGATAAATTTAATTTTTCCAATTTCAAAATCAGTTTAAAAGCTTCTGAAGTATTCATGACGATTGCGGCTTACCGCTTATTGGCAAAGCAAATTCAACAACCATTACATTTAGGCATTACTGAAGCGGGTGGATTTCGCGCAGGTGCAGTAAAATCGGCCATTGGTATTGGTATGTTACTGATGGAAGGTATTGGTGATACGATTCGGGTTTCCCTGGCGGCTGATCCTGTGGAAGAAATCAGAGTAGGTTTTGATATTCTCAAAAGTCTGCATATTCGCCAAAAAGGGATTAACCTCATAGCCTGTCCTTCCTGCTCTCGACAAAATTTCGATGTCATCAAAACAGTCAATGATTTAGAACAGCGCTTAGAAGATATTTTGCAACCTTTAGATGTTGCCATTATTGGTTGCATTGTTAATGGCCCTGGTGAAGCAAAAGAGGCACATATTGGTATTACGGGTGGTTCGCCTCAACATTTACTCTACGTCAACGGCAAAATCAGCAAAAAATTAAACCATGAAGCTTTGGTTGATGAACTGGAAAAAACAGTCAGAGCTAAAATTGCTACATTAGATAGGTAGAAATATTCTATTAAACCACTGACTTCTTGGAAGAATGAACAAATATCCAAATTTTGGAAAATTTTAAAATCAAGATAACTGCAACTAGGTAGCATCATTCATTTTTTCTGAGAGCAAAGGTAAAATGACTTCTTCTAAAGTTGGTTGATTTAACTGTCTTGCATACCTAGCTCTAATATTACCTGAACGATCAACAATGGCTGTAAAAGGCAAAGCCTCAATTTTTAGGCCAAATTGACGAGCAATAGTTAAGCTCTCTTGTTGGCTGACTAAAATAGGGTAATTAATTTGCTTTTTAGCAGAAAATTGTTTGACTAACGCTAATTCATCGACGGCAATACCCACAAATTGCAGTCCTTTTTCGCCATATATTTTTTGCAATTCAATGAAAATAGGAATTTCTCTAATACAAGGGGGACACCAAGTTGCCCAAAAGTTGATGATCACAACTTTACCATCCCAATCTTGGCTTGAATGAAAATTTCCTTGTATATCAGATAAGGTAAAATCAGGACGTCGCACAATTTGAGGTGAACCTGCTGCAATAACACCCTCTTGTGTTTGCAACAAGTATCCTGTCATTCCTGAGATAGTAATAACGATAATAAATAAGGTAAAATAAATCAATTTCATAGTTAGAAATACTTTAAAATAGGTGGGTGTAGTAAGTAGTTGCGTATTAAAACAAAGTTTTTTTAAGCTGGCATATCTTATGCTAACAATTTGGCGTTTAAGAATTCTCTTTAAATTCATAAAATAGTACCAAATTATAGAGAGAGCCATCACAAGCAGCAAATAGCGTATTTTAAATCAAGATCATACTTAAAGTCATATCAAATTTCGTTTTAGCAGACGTTTAAAGCTTGTTTTGCAAGATAAGTCTTGTATTGCTTGAAGGACAGAATTTTGATTCGTCTTGGATATAGTTATCATATAACTGTCCATGGTATACATTTTTAACGTAAAAGTGATTACAATTAATAGAGATTGATTTGCAGAAAACTTCCATTCGCTAAAATTTAAGGATAGTTATTTTTAAGCTGATTATGCGTATACCCAGGTTATTTGTAGATACTGCGTTAGAAGCAGGACAAGAATTAATTCTTTCTAAAGAAAATTCACATTATATTATGCATGTGCTGCGTTTGAGAATAGGGACGCAACTGATTATTTTTAATGGTGAAGAAGGTGAATATTTAGCGCATTTAACGGCTTGGACCAAAAAAAATGCTCAGGTTAATATAGAAGCTTACCGTTCAATAGAAAGAGAATCCCCCCTAAAAATCACACTGGCACAATCCATTTCTCGTCCAGAACGTATGGATTATGCTATCCAAAAATCAGTTGAATTAGGGGTACAGCGTATTGTGCCTATCCTTTCTGAAAGAAGCCCGCCTATTGATGATGAAAGATTGCTCAAACGAGAAGATCATTGGCAACGTATTATGATTAGTGCATGCGAGCAATGTGGTAGAAATCGTTTACCAGAATTGCAGTCTACTTTATCTATGGCTGATTGGCTGCAACAACCTCAAACTAATAACTGTCTTGTGCTCTCTCCGACTGGAACGAACCGTTTGAAAGATAGCATTGAAGCCAATAAAGCTATTACTATTTTAGTGGGTGCTGAAGGGGGGCTGACAGATAAAGAAGTTAACGCTGCAATTCAAGTTGGTTATACAGATATATCTTTGGGACCTCGTATATTACGTACTGAAACAGCGGCTGTGGCTATTTTAACAATGTGTCAGGGATTATGGGGAGATTTATAATCTCGTAAAACAGACGGTTTCTCTAAAAATATTGCAGGCTAACGAGTTGCATAGTATTATACTAAAATATAGGACATATTTTATGGAGAAATATGATGAAACACTTTTCACTCTTAGTCAGCATTTTTTTGCTACCACTAGTGGTTATTGCCGAAGAGTCTGTTGACTTTTCAAAATCTTATTTGACACCCAGTGTAAATATTGATGAAATCCGAATTGAGGGTGTACAATTACATTCAGAAAATGCTACACGCTCACGCTCTATGTTGTTGAAGTATGATCCACAAACTGATGGTTGCCATATTGAACACAGCTATGATCATGGGCTTGATGCAAGGTTATTTGAACAACAATTACTCAATACGCTTTGGACAGGTACCTACCGAAGCACTTCTAATGTTTACTTTTCTGAATTATTTTTTAATACCATACAAAATGGGATTGTTGCAGGTGTTATGCTGCATAAAACCGGTGATTTGGAAGAAGATTTATTACTAAGAGCCACTGTTGTGGGTGAAATATTTACACAATATTTTGTTGATCCTAAAGACGGTGAGGAACCTATGTGGCTATTTGCAGGTGACTACTATTCAAGACTTGCAGAGGATAGTGAGGATAAACTCCCTGAAACGGCTGAAGTTGTTGGTATGCGTCAATTTATAGATTTAAAAAGATCAAGAGCAATAGAACATCGACCTGCAAATCGTTGGGGAACCAATAAAGAATACCGATTAATCTTAGAAAATGGTATGTTAACAGGTAGTGTGGGTACACCTAAAGAAAGTTACACCAATAATCGCGAAATGACTAATGTTGGACTTATTGAACTTACCCAACCATTATTACCTGAAGAATAACTTTTCTATAGTAATAATAGTATTCTAATAATGAACATTGGTAGTGTTATGTAATTCTAAACCACCTATTCTAAAGAAAATCGTGCCTACTTCAAATTTACGTGTTATTACTTGCAATCTTAATGGTATTCGAGCTGCAGCCAAAAAAGGTTTTTTTGATTGGTTAGCTTCCCAAAATCCAGATGTTGTATGCTTGCAAGAAACTAAAGCACAGCAACATCAACTGACCGATCCAATATTTCATCCAGAAGGTTATCATTGCTATTATCATGATGCAGAGAAAAAAGGCTACAGTGGCGTAGCTTTGTATACCCGTTATGAACCTGACGAAGTAATTCAAGGTATTGGTTGGCAAGATATTGATTGCGAAGGTCGTTATTTAGAAGCACGTTTTGGCAAGTTATATATTATTTCCTTATACTTGCACTCTGGTACTGCAGGTAGCCATCGGCAAGACCTAAAATTCAGTTTTATGGAACGTTTTTTACCTTATTTGCAAAAGCGTCTAAAAAGTACACAAAATATAATTATCTGCGGTGATTGGAATATTGCCCACAAACAAATTGATTTAAAAAATTGGCGGACTAATCAAAAGCATTCTGGTTTTCTACCCGAAGAACGTGAGTGGCTGGATAAATTGTTTGATGAAGTTGGTTTTGTTGATAGTTTTCGTGTTGTTAACCAAGAAGAAGGCCAATATACCTGGTGGTCACACCGAGGTAAAGCTTGGGAAAATAACACAGGGTGGCGGATTGACTACCAAATTATCACGCCTGCATTAAAATCTAAAATTAAACAAGCATCAATTTACAAAGAGCAGCGATTTTCTGATCATGCACCTTTACTCATCGACTACAAAATAAAAATTAATGATGCGTAAAGATGTGAGTTTTGCCTTTTTCATTCCCACGGATAGTAAAGTATAAGGATTAAAATATGACTCTCAAAAGCAGCAATACCGTTTGGCATCGAGCAACTGTGACACGAGAACGTAGAGCAGAGCTTAACCAACATGAAAGCGTACTCTTATGGTTTACAGGTTTATCAGGTTCAGGTAAATCAACTTTAGCGCATGCGCTAGAAGAAAGACTCTACCAAATGAGGTATCATACTTTTGTTTTGGATGGCGATAATGTACGCCATGGTTTGTGTGGTGACTTAGGCTTTTCAGAAGAAGATAGGGTAGAAAATATTCGTCGTGTTGGTGAATTAGGTAAATTATTTGTTGAGGCGGGTGTGATTGTATTAACCGCTTTTATTTCGCCTTTTGAAGCTGATCGACAACGTGCGCGCGAATTGTTAGGAAGTGATTTTGTTGAAATTTACTGTGATTGTCCAGTGAACGTTTGTGAAGAACGAGATGTTAAAGGGCTTTACCGCCGTGCTAGAGCGGGTGAAATTAAACATTTCACAGGTATTTCATCTCCTTATGAGCCACCCAAAAATGCCGACTTGTATATCAACACTGCGGGAAAAGAAGTAAGCGAATGTGTGGATGAGCTATTAGCTTATTTAGAAAAACGAGGCGTCTATCCAAAGAAATAGTTTTTTCAAATTTTTGACCTGGCCAGATTAGAAACTTGCCAGATCTGAAATTCTTTACTAAACTCAGTTGAAGGTGTTTTTTTATATGTAAGGAATAGGAATTAAATAACATCCATCAGTTTTCAATCAGACCTGGCAGGTTTTAAAAACCTGCCAGGTCTTGTTTCTGATTTTATTGAGTTCCCGTTCCTAAAGCATGTCAAGCTTTTTGTCCTGCATAGTGCCAGTTACCAGTTAGATTAAAAGTGCTTTTTTATCATATTTAAAGGGAGGTTTTTATGTTTAAACAATTTAGAATGATGGTTTGGGTTGCAATGACGGGTATTTTAATTGCAATCCCCACTATTATTCATGCAAGCCAATTTGATGCCGAGTTACTGAAGCTCACAAATGCAGAGAGAAAGCGGGCAGGTTTACCAGCATTAAAATTATCCAGTCCATTGGGACAGGCTGCACAAAAACATGCCGAAAATATGGCTCGAAAAAATTACTTCAGTCATACAAGCTTAAATGGCTCCTCGGTGGGAGATCGCGTTAAGGCACAAGGTTATCAATATTCCTATGTAGGAGAAAATATTGCGGCAGGGAAGACTACTTCAGCTAAAACGATTCAACAATGGATGAATAGTTCAGGACATCGTAAAAATATCCTTAAACGTGATTACACTGAAATTGGCTTTGGCTACGCATATAATGAGAAAAGCAAGTACAAACATTATTGGGTGCAAGTTTTTGGTAAAAGTCGTGATTCTGATGAAGATTCATCTTCTCCAAACCCAACGACAACCAAACCTCTTTTACAAACTAAATCAGATGCCTTGTTTAAGCAGCTTGAAAAGTTATATCCAGAGTATTTTTCTCCCAGTACATCCACTCAGTCCACAAAAGATGGGGATGATCCAATATATTACCGCTTATACAATAATTCATACGAGAGTATTTTAGCCACGTATCTTGATGGGGTATATTATTCTTTTTATGATGAATGGAATTACTTTAGTACGCTTGACGAAGCTAACCAAGTACTTTGCAATGATCAATGTTGGTAAGTTGTGTTTTACCCATTGTATTTTTTTGTGGTTCGAGGTTCACTATCTTAAATTAAGGAAATACTGACCTCTCCTTCCTAGTGAGGAGCTTGGTTGGAGAAAAAACTTAACTTAATTGCAGTGGATTCGAGATTGTGGATGTCGTACCTTCTAATAACAAGACATGTAGTTCCAAAACTGCATTCCACGCAATTTCCTTGGAACAAAAATAAAAATCTTGTTGCTACCACATTAATTCAGTAATTTTATTTTTGCATAAGCAACCATTTTGATAATGCAGTACGCAATTCATCAATTTTAAAAGGTTTACTTAAATAATCATCCATACCTGCTACAATGCATTTTTCTTTATCTCCTTCCATCGCATTCGCAGTAACAGCAATAATGGGTAAACGTGAATCAGTCTCTTGTTGCCGAATTGCATCTGTTGCTTCAAAACCATCCATTTCAGGCATTTGACAGTCCATCAATATAACGTCATAGGTATTTTTGGCAATGGCTTGTAGCGCTTCTTTACCATTGTTGGCCACATCAACTTCGACGCCCAACTTTTGCAACATAGTTTTGCCCAGTATTTGGTTAACGTGGTTGTCTTCGACTAAGAGCGTTTTCCCTGAAAGTAAACCAACATGCTTAGGTTCTAGCTGCGTTGCGGCTATTTCTAATTTATGCAACATCGTGGAAAGCGTATCGTAAAGTACAGCTTGGCGAATTGGTTTAGTCAGGTAAGCTTTAATACCAACTTCATGTGCTCTTGATTGAGCATCGTCTAATTGCCCCACCGAACTTATCATGATAAGTTGCGTATTTGCAATTTGGTTGTTATTTTTAATAAGTCCTGCAAGCTGTACTCCATCCATACGCGGCATTTGAAAATCAAGTAACGCAAAGTCATAGGCTTGCTCTTCAGCGGCAGCATTACTTAACATCACAAGTGCTTGATGTGGACTGGCAGTACTGGCATAGATAATTCCCCAGTTGTTTAGATAATGTTCTAAAATAAGACGATTCGTTGCATTATCATCAACAATTAAAGCCCGTAAGCCTTTGAGTGAGTGACGTGCATGAACAATTTCATGGCTTGCTTTTTCAAAACAGGCAGTAAACCAAAAGGTAGAACCTTGACATGCAACACTTTCAAAACCAATTTCCCCTCCCATCAATTCAGAAAGCTTTTTAGAAATGGTCAACCCCAATCCTGTTCCACCATATTTACGACTGGTGCTGCCATCCGCTTGAGTAAACGCTTGAAATAAGCGAGCTTGTGCCTCTGGAGAAATACCAATGCCGGTATCTTGCACTTCAAATCGTAGACAAACTTTGTCTTTGCGTCCAATGGGGTTATTAGTAACGCGGACAATAACTTCGCCTTTGTTGGTAAATTTGATGGCGTTGCCCAATAAATTCATCAGTACTTGTTGTAAACGCATAGCATCACCGTTTAAAGCTGGTGAAACATCATTGGCAATAAAACAGGCAAGTTCAACATCTTTATTTTGTGCGCGACCTGCAAGTAAGGTGGAAATATCTTCAACAGTTTGGTGCAAATCAAAGTCAATATTTTCTAATTGTAATTTCCCCGACTCAATTTTAGAGAAATCTAAAATATCGTTGATAATATTGAGTAATACTTCCGCTGAGCTTTGTGCTGTCTCAACGTAACTGCGTTGACTGGGGTGCAATGAAGTATCTTGCAACAATTCCAACATGCCTAGCACTCCATTCATGGGGGTACGAATTTCATGGCTCATATTGGCTAGGAATTCTGATTTGGCAATATTGGCTGATTCAGCAATTTCTTTAGATTTTTGTAAAGCTTGATTGGCTTGCTGTAGTTCTGTGGTCCTAATACTAACTTGTTCTTCTAAATGATCTCGATATTCTTTAAGCGACTCTTCTGCCTGCTGACGTTCTTTAATTTCTATATATAAATGTTTGTTAGTTTCAATAATTTGTTTGTATTGATTTTTGAGATTATCCAGCATTAGGTTAAATGCGATTGCCAAACTTCCAAATTCATCATTTCGTTGTAATTTAAGCGGGGTGGATAAATCATGACTGAGGGTGATGTAATTTACTCGTTCTGCCAAATAGGTAATCGGTTTAACAATTAGGTGAAATAACGTGCGATAAATAATGAAAATTGCAATGAACAAAGAAATAAGTAAAATAGCAACATCTTGAATAATAATAGTCAAAATGGTTGAATCAAAATTATCCTGGCTAATTCCAACGTGGATAGTGCCTATTTTATTATTTTGGTGCACAATAATCGGTATCACTGTTTCGTAAAATTGATCCGTAGTTTCAAGCACACTGGCTTGAGACTCAAATAATTGATGTTGTTTAAAGGTAGAGTTTTGCCCAATCATTGCACTTTTAGAGTGGTAAAGAATTTTGCCTTCCCAGTTAGCAATGTAGCAATAACCTACTTGTTCATTATTATGTAGTAGGGTTTGCAACTGTTTGTCCATATTAGGCAATGAATCCAAAGCGAAGTCTGCTAAATGTGGATTAAGCCGACTATACAAAGCCTTAGCGATGGTACCTGTTTGTGCGGCAATAGTAGATTGATAAATTGATTTTAATTTGACTATGTTAAAACCGGAAATGAGTAAAGTAGTAAAGACTAAGATTGATATAACTATAAGATAGAGCTTAGTTTGGATACTTTTAATTTTCATAGGGGATTATCGAAGTCAAATAAAACTGCGTCTAAGTATACTCTGTCTCATGGACTTATTCAAAGACAGTAAAGTTGCTATGAAGGGATAAAAATATGAAGCCACCATTTATTGTATTTAACTTAGCTTCTCACTCACTGTCATTGAGTTAAGGAAATAATGACTCCCTAGCTATGTGAGAAATTAGGGATGGTCGTAAAATTCTCTTAACTTAATAGCAGTGGATTTCTAACTGCGACAACAAATGAACATGTAAAATATGTCATAATAGGGCTTATATTAGACAAGCTGGGAAAATTATTGTGAGATTGAGTATCGAAAAAACCATTAGAGAAATTGCCCATCATATCCATCAAGCCGAACGGATTTTATTTATTACAGGTGCGGGCATGTCAGCAGATTCTGGTTTGCCTACCTACCGAGGCATTGGTGGATTATATGATAGTCAACTGACAAATGATGATATGCCCATTGAAACTGCTTTATCAGGAGAAATGCTGGCGACACGCCCTGAAGTGACTTGGAAATATCTTGCAGAAATTGAACAAACTTGCCGTGGTGCCAAATTTAATCGAGGTCACGAAGTTATTGCGCAAATAGAACAGATGAAGCCTCAAACTTGGGTATTAACACAAAATGTCGATAGCTTTCATGCAAACGCTGGAACACAACAATTGATTGAAATCCATGGTAATATTCTGAATTTACATTGTACCCAATGTGATTATGAAGAAACAGTCAAAGATTTCAGTCAGCTAACCTTGCCACCTGCTTGTCCACAATGTGATAGCTTAGTAAGGCCCAAGGTAGTTTTATTTGGTGAGATGTTACCATTTGAAGCGGTAGAAATTTTGTATGCGCAACTAGAACAAGGGTTTGATTTAGTGTTGAGTATTGGCACGACCAGTGTTTTTCCTTACATTGCTCAACCTATCTTGATTGCGCATCGCCAACAGATACCCACCGTTGAAATTAATCCAGGCCAAACTCACTTATCTGATCTTGTCAATTATAAGTTACCAACGACTGCTGCTAACTCTTTAGCAACATTATGGCAGTACCTGGTTAACTAGTGCCCAATTAATTTGGCAAGCGCTGCGCCAGGGTCAGGCGAAGTCATAAATGCTTCTCCAACCAAAAATGCATGTACTCCAGCTTTACGTAAGGTAGCAATTTCTCGAGGGGAATTAATGCCACTTTCGCTGATAATCAGATGTTTTTTAGGAATACGCGGAATCAAGTCTAGCGTGGTTTTGATACTGGTTTTAAACGTGCGTAAATTACGGTTATTTATCCCAATTAAGCGTAAGTTTAAAGGAAGTGCTCTTTCTAGCTCTTCTCGGCAATGGACTTCAACTAATACATCTAACCCTAAATGTCGTGCTAAACCAGAAAGCTCTTGTAATTTTGAGTCTGATAACGCAGCAACAATGAGTAAGATACAATCTGCGCCCATCGCTTTTGCTTCATACACTTGATAAGGATCAATGATAAAGTCTTTGCGCAAAATGGGCAAAAAGCAGGATTCCCACGCTTGTTTTAGGTGTGCATTGGTCCCTTGAAAAAAATCGGTATCGGTTAATACTGAAAGACACGTTGCCCCACTTTGTTCGTAGCTTTTTGCAATTTCGTTGGGATAAAAATCTTCACGTAAAATACCTTTACTGGGAGAGGCTTTTTTTATTTCAGCAATAATGGCAGGTTGTTGCAACACGATTTTAGCATCAATAGCGCTGACAAACCCTCTTGGCGGTGGTAAAGTTGCTGCTTGCTGACTTAATAAACGCAAAGGTGTGTGTTCACTTCTTTCAGCTATTTCTTCCTCTTTTCGCCTGATAATTTGTTTCAAAATATCAGGCGTGTCTTCTGGCTTACCAGAAAATAATTTAAATATATTCATTATGTTGCAAAATTTTGCGTTAAGGTCACTAAAGCATTGAGTCTTTCTAAAGCAGCGCCACTTGCAATCACTTCTTGTGCATGTTGAATACCTTCTGCCACATTCTCTGTCAATCCTGCAGTATAAATAGCCATACCTGCATTTAATATTACCACATCTCTTGCAGGTGTTGCTTGATTTTCTAAGACGCTACGAACTATTGTAACACTCTCCTCAATAGAATTAACACAAATTTGTTCTAAATTAGCGCGTTTTAATCCAAAAGTTTCAGGTGTAATGGTTTGAGTGGTAACCTTCCCCTGTTGTAATTCTGCCATGAATGTGGGCGCAGCAATACTAATTTCATCTAAGCCATCTTCAGAATGAACAACAAGTACATGTTGCAGGCCCAGTTTTTGGGCAACTTTTGCAATAGGTTCAACCCATGGTTGATCAAATACACCAATTAGCAAATTGGGGACATTAGCAGGGTTAGTTAAAGGGCCTAATAAATTAAATATGGTACGGACACCCATTTCACGACGGGGACCAATCGCGTGTTTCATTGCGCTGTGATGTAAAGGTGCAAACATAAAACCAACACCCACTTCATTCACGCATTGGGTAATTTGCTCAGATGTCAAATTAATCTTCACCCCCAATGCTTCTAGTACATCGGCGCTACCAGACTTGCTAGAAATGGAGCGATTGCCATGTTTAGCGACTGTGCCACCTGCTGCTGCAATTACAAAGGTACTGGTAGTTGAAATATTAAATGTCCCTGTACCATCCCCACCAGTACCGACAATATCGACTAAATAGTTGCCTGTGACTGTCACTGGTGTTGCTAACTCACGCATGATTTGTGCGGCGGCTGTAATTTCATCAACAGTTTCACCTTTCATTCTTAACCCAATTAAAAAACCACCAATTTGAGCTGGCGTTACTTGGCCAGTCATGATTAAATGCATGACAGCAGCCATTTCATCTTGAGTTAAATCACGTTGTTCAGTAACAGTTTTAATTGCAGCTTTAATATCCATGATTTTAATCTAAAGGTTACTATTATTAACTAAATTAGTTAGCTATCTTATGTATAATCTGAAAAATATGCAATAGTTATAAATTTTTGTCACTAACAATCATTAAAATGGATAAATTTAGAAAATTTGGACAGCAAAGTTTTGACTACTTGTTTTATTTATGTGCAAATAAGCAAGATAACATTTCACTAATCTAATGAAAAATATATGAACGAATATAACGAAAATGATAACAATACCTTAGGACACATTGCCATCATTGGGATGGCAGGTCGATTTCCTGGTGCTAATGATATTGAACAATTCTGGGAAAATTTGAAAAATGGAGTGGAATCCATTCAATTTTTTACTGATGAAGAATTATTGGCAGAAGGTATTTCACCAGAAATAATGGCTCAACCTAATTATGTTAAAGCAAAAGGTACTTTGGGTGACGTTTCTGGATTTGATGCTGCTTTTTTTGGTATGTCGCCTAAAGAAGCAGAAATTACTGATCCACAACAACGTTTGTTTTTAGAATGTGCTTGGGAAGCGTTAGAAAATGCTGGCTATAATCCTTATCGTTACCCAGGAGAAATCGGCGTTTATGCTGGCGTCAGTGGTGTTAATAGCTACTTTACAAAAAATTTAATGCAAAATCCCACTGTGATGAAAACGATAGGAGATTACCAAACGTTACTGAGCAATGATAAAGATTTTTTATGTACTAGAGTTTCTTACAAACTTAATTTAAAAGGGCCAAGTGTCACAACACAGACAGCTTGCTCTACATCATTAGTTGCCGTTGTAAGCGCTTGCCAATCCTTATTGCACTATCAATGTGATATTGCTCTGGCGGGTGGCGTAGCCATTTCTTTACCTTCTAAGTCAGGTTATTTATATCAAGAAGGTATGATTCTTTCTCCCGATGGTCATTGCCGGACATTTGATGTTGGAGCACAGGGGATTGTACCTGGTAATGGCGCAGGCATTGTGGTGTTGAAAAGATTGGAAGAAGCCCTTGAAGAAGGTGATCATATTTATGCTGTGATTCGCGGTAGCCATATGAATAATGACGGTTCAAGAAAAATGAGCTACACCGCGCCTAGCATTGATGGTCAATCCCAAGCTATTCAAGAAGCAATGGTTTTGGCCAATGTACCTGCCGAAACTATTTCCTATATAGAAACCCATGGCACGGGTACATCACTTGGTGATCCCATTGAAATTGCGGCTTTAACTCAGGCATTTGCCACAGAGGCAAAAAACTATTGTGCCATTGGTTCGGTGAAAACAAATATTGGCCACCTAGATTCAGCTGCGGGTGTAACTAGCTTAATAAAGTCGGCACTTGCTCTTCAGCACCAACAAATTCCACCTAGTTTACATTTTAAAGCACCTAATCCTGAAATTGATTTTAAAAATAGCCCTTTTTATGTCAATGCCACTTTATCTGATTGGCAAACTCAGGACTTTCCTCGTCGAGCAGGTGTGAGCGCTTTTGGCGTAGGTGGAACAAATGCCCATGTGGTTATCGAAGAAGCACCTGAACAGGAACCTTCCAGTTCACCAAGACCATCACACTTATTAGTTTTATCAGCAAAAACAGCAACCGCTTTGGAAGCACAAACTGACCGGTTGGTTGAACATTTCAAACAACATGCTGACCTCAATGTGGCAGATGTTGCTTATACCCTGCAAACAGGGCGTCACGCATTTGAACACCGCCGAATATTAGTGTGTCAAACTCAAGCAGAAGCCATTCAAAAATTAGAACAACGAGAAGAGATACCAACAACACGTACAGCAAAATCACAATCTTCTCCTGTAGTTTTCATGTTTTCAGGTCAAGGCAGCCAATACATTGGCATAGGACGTGATTTGTACCAAACTGAAGTTGTTTTTCGTGAACATTTTGATCAATGTGCAACGTTTCTTCACGCTCGTTTTAGTTTGGACTTACACCAGTTGCTTTATGCTGACTCTGCTGATGCCAGTGTTTTGCAACAAACAAGCATGACTCAACCGGCTTTATTTAGTATTGAATATGCATTAGCACAGTTGTGGATGGCTTGGGGCATTCAACCTAAGGCTATGATTGGACACAGTATTGGTGAATATGTTGCAGCCTGTTTATCTGATGTTTTGGATTTGGAAACTGCATTAACACTAATTACCGTACGAGGTCAATTAGTACAATCTTTGCAGCCTGGCAGCATGTTAGCTGTTTCTCTTTCAGAACAAGCGCTTCAGGATTTGTTGCCCAACAGTCTTGAGCTTGCGACACTTAATGCACCTGAACAATGTGTTGTTTCAGGTACAACAGCGGCCATTCAACAATTTGCCACTGAACTTGAGGCAAAAAATATTGCTTGCCAACATTTACATACTTCTCATGCTTTCCATTCAAACATGCTTGAACCTGTTTTGCCCATTTTTCTTGAAACAGTAAAAACAATGACCTTGCATTCTCCCAATATCCCTTACATTTCAAATGTGACAGGCAAATGGATTACGGCAGAAGAAGCAACTGATCCGCAGTATTGGGTACAACATTTACGGCAAACGGTACGTTTTAATGAAGGCTTGCAATTACTTTTAGACTCCTTGAATCAGGCTGTATTATTGGAAATTGGTCCAGGTAGAATTTTAAGTACATTTGCACACCAAAATACGGCTAAAACCTCTGAACATACAGTATTAAACTCATTACGGTATTCTAAAGAAGAAATTTCTGATGTGACTTTTTTGCTCAATACTCTGGGTAAATTATGGGCAGCGGGCATTAATATTAAGTGGAACGAGTTTTACCGTCACGAAAAACGCTATCGTTTACCTTTACCAACTTACCCTTTTGAGAGACAACGTTATTGGGTAGAACCTGGCGAACCTGTTTTTGCTAAAGTCTCTGATAAATATGAAGAAAAAGCACCTAATATGGCTGACTGGTTCTATGTACCAAGCTGGAAACGTGCTGATTTGGTTAACCCAGGTAATCTGTTCGACGCTCAAACAACTTGGGTAATATTCACAGATGAAGTCGGTGTCAGTGAACAACTCATCCAAACGTTGGAAGCACGCAGTCAACTTGTGATTCAAGTAAAACAAGGTGCTCAATTTGCAGTGCATGAAAACCATTATACTGTCAATCCGAAAAATCAAAATGATTACATCCAACTAGTTAATCATTTACTCACTACATATACGCATTTTCCTCAACAAATCATTCACTTGTGGCAAATAACGACAACAGAAACTTTGCTTCCAACCCAACAAGCACTTGAACAAACTAAATATCCTGGTTTCTACAGCTTAGTATTTCTGACTCAAGCATTAGGTGCAAAAAATGTTACCACACCAGTATTCATGCATATTGTATCTAATGGGTTGCAATCAGTGACAGGTGAAGAAATATTGCATCCAGAAAAAGGACTTTTACTTGGCCCCTGCAAGGTAATTCCTCAGGAATATCCCAATATTGCCTGTCATTCCATTGACATTAGCTGGC
The DNA here is from genome assembly GCA_016745055.1 of Thiotrichaceae bacterium. Classification (GTDB taxonomy): domain Bacteria; phylum Pseudomonadota; class Gammaproteobacteria; order Beggiatoales; family Beggiatoaceae; genus JADGDF01. Next base: position 20,882 of record JADGDF010000042.1, read on the forward strand.
CGACAAAATTTTCAAAGTTTGCAGATACACTATTGGTCGATTGCTTAACGACTAAAAATAATGAAGTGACAGCTTATCGAGGCAATCATCGTTGGACACAAGTTTTTGAACCAATCTCTGGTGAACGCCAAGATCGACAGTTTCTAAAAGAAAATGGTGTCTATCTCATCACGGGTGGGCTAGGTAATATTGGACTTGCAGTCGCCACAATGTTTGCTGAAACTACGCCTATTAAATTAATGTTAACCGGTCGTTCAACTTTTCCTGCAAAATCAGAGTGGAAAGCTTGGCTTGAAACCCACGATGAAAACGATGCCACTTCACAGAAAATTAAAAAGCTGCAAGCAATTGAAAGTTTAGGAAGTGAAATTTTTGTAATCACTGCTGATGTTGCGAATTTACAGCAAATGCAAACTGCATTAGTACAAATTGAAGAACAATGCGGCCAACTACGAGGTGTGGTTCATGCAGCTGGAGATATTGGTAGTTCTTCTTACGCTACAATTAGAGAAGTCACAGAAGAAAATTGTGAACAACAGTTTCAAGCTAAAGTGTATGGTACATTAAATCTGGAAATTTTGTTACAGAATAAATCGCTAGATTTTTGTGTATTATTTTCTTCCTTATCTGCTATTTTTGGTGGATTTGGATTTATGAGTTACGCTGCTGTGAATACGTTTATGGATACATTGACTGCTTTTCACAATAAAATATCCCACACAACTTTTTGGACAACTGTGAATTGGGATAGATGGTGGTTTGATAATCAGCAACATCAGACATTCATATCAACCAATTTACCCATGTCCGAACTTGATATGACGTCAAAAGAAGGCGCAGAAGTTTTTCAAAGGCTGATGACTTTTGGGCAGGTAGAGCAAATAGTTACGTCTACAGGTAACTTAGACGTGCGAATAAAACAATTTTCCAAGATAGAGGCCAAACTACTCAATTATATAGCAGATGAGGATGATACTGCCCATCACAATGCACTAGAAACTATGTTAAGTGATGCTTGGTGCCAATTCTTAGGATTGAATCAGGTTGGTGTTCATGATGATTTCTTTGACTTAGGTGGCAGTTCGTTATTAGCAGTACAGCTCTTAGCCAAACTTCGTAATACCTTGCAAATAGATCTGCCTCCTCATATTCTATTAACCTGTCCAACTATCTCAAAATTAGTTAAGTTTATTGAAAAAAAGCAAGTAGATGAACAAAAGTTGCCTTCTATTTTGGTAAACATTCAAACGGGTGCTTCTCTACATCCTCCTTTATTCTTAGTACATCCCGTTGGGGGACATGTGTACTTCTATCGCCATTTGGCAACAGCTCTGGGTCGAGTCTACCCTGTGTATGGCTTGCAGGCACAAGGCGTAGATGGCAAACTTCCTCCTATTACTTCCATTGAGGAAATGGTTGAACAATATATCAGTGCATTAAAGACCGTTCAGCCTGAAGGTCCATACCGTTTGGGAGGAGCATCTTTTGGCGGAACTGTTGCCTTTGAAATGGCACAAACACTTCATAGACAGGGTGAAAAAGTTTCACTGTTAGCCATGATAGACACACCCAGCCCGCAACAACTTATCGTTCCTTTTAAAAGCGATGTTGATATTTTAGCCTATTTGCTTGATTTAGGAGATAGCGTTGATACGTCTTCCAAAGAATTTGAACAGCTAAGTGGAAAGGAAGCACAGCTTGAATATTTCCTCAAACATAGCGAAGTTGCTCAAGAACTAGGTACTAACACAAATTTAGAACAGCTTCAACATTTTCTTCACCTTTTTAAGTCAAATGTGCAAACTTTGCTAAATTATGCTCCAAAAACTATTTTTCCTGGCACAATTCATTTTTTCCGGGCGAAAGAAAGAGACGCAGTTAATCCTCAACATCCAGAACAAGGATGGTTTCAATTAGCTGAAAAGGTTAATGTTTATGAAATTTCTGGTAACCATGCTACTATAAATTATCCACCTCATATCACTAAAGTTGCTGTACACCTAAAAAATTGTCTTGAAAACTTATAATAATTTTAGTTAAATGCTAATGGTAGAATAAAATTTAAATCACACTGAGGAATTTTTATGCCAAAATTGCATTATGCGTTGACATTGGCAGCTTGCACTACTCTGATAACAGGCTGTTTTAGCTCTTCTTCCGATGACAATAATTCAGAAGCCCCCTCTAAATACAAAAAGACTGTATTTATACAAAGCCCATCAATACCAGGTGGTTCTAACGGTTTTACTTTTGATGCTCAAGATCAACTCTACCTCACCAGTATTTTCAGTCGCACCATTTACGTGATAGATCGCGAAACAGGCAAAATAAAGAAAACATTCAGTACTGAAAGTGGTGTTGAAGGACCTGATGATATTGTACTTGATGCAGATAACACTATGTACTGGACTTCCCCTTTTTCTGGTGAAATTGGAAAAACAACGCAAAATGGTGAAACAATCACTCAATTTGTCGCCCCTTTTGTTAATCCCATTGCATTTTCAAATGATGGGCGCTTATTTACCTGTGCTGATGCTTTTGCAAGTGGTTTCTACGAATTAGACCCTAATTTGGTTGCTACTCCAAGGCTGATTGATCCGAATTTCAAATTAAATGGAATGGATTTCATTTCCAACAATGTTTTATATTCAGCTTCTCCCACGTTAGGAAAAATTTTTCGGGTTGGTGTAGATCAAGCAATTGAGACTGCAATTGTAGAGGGTGTTGATGTTCCAGCTGGTGTCAAATTTAACTCTAAAGGAGAGTTATTCGGAGGGAATGCAGGGAATGGTCGAGTTTATCGCGTTAATTTACAAACAAATGAATTGGAAACGCTGGTATTTCTTGAAATAGGCATAGATAATATCGAATTTGATTCTCAAGACCGTTTGTTTGTTTCTAATTCCCATGATGGTTCTATTATTGAAGTATTACCAGATAATTCACTACGGGAAGCAGTGCCACCTGGTTTTGTCACGCCAAGTGGTATCGCTGTTAAGCCTAGGAGTGATGGAGGAACTTCAGTTTTTCTTGCTGATGTATTTGCCTTAATAGAATTTGACGCAACGACAGGAAAAGAACTTAGCCATGCTCGTGATGACTTACTACCTGGTAAACTTCAAGGGCCTTCCACAGTTGCAATAGATGGTGACAATTTTATTTTAACCTCCTTTATTTTTACAAATGTTCAAGTTTGGGATCATACAAATAAGGAGCCTGTTGCTGAATATGAAGGATTTGCTGGCGTTGTTAATGCTATTCGTTTTCAAGAAGACATCGTTGTTGCAGAGTTAGGCGCGGATTTTAAAGCACCTCGACTGATTTTAGTGAATGACAATAAACGACAAGTTATTGCTGATGCTAGTCAAGGTTTGGTAACACCTGCTGGACTTGTCGCTAAAGATGGCCATTTATGGATAAGTGATTGGTCTACAGGTAAAATATTACAAGTAGTCAGTGATGGCATTCCTTTAGTAACACCCATTACTGCCGCTACGGGGTTAGATAAACCTGAAGGATTAGCCGTGGATTCAGCTGGTAGAATACTGATTGTGGAATCTGGCAAAGGTCAACTATCTCGATTAGATTTAATAACAGGTAAAGTGAAAGTAATTGCAAAGAAATTGGGTTTGGGCCGCGAAGGTATCCCTGGTATGTTACCTACATTTATGTTTAATGGTGTAGCAGTCGATGAGCAAGATGTCATCTACGTTACAGGTGAAATAGATAATGTAATTTATCGAATCAAACCTAAAAAAGAGCGAAGTTCTCTTGTGAGTTTCTTGAAATTTTTGGATAAGCTCAGCGTCAAGTCATGGTGGACAAGGGATGGGAGAACAGAGTTAGTGCGCAATCTGCCAGATGGAGACCAGATGGGTCAGAGCAACTAACAACAAATAATCTCATTGAGAGTCAATAGTTCTAAGGAACAGGGAAGTTCCTAGAATATCATGAAATTTCTGCGAGACGCCAGTAAATCCATGCTTTTAAATATGTTATGGGTATTAAGTTAACTAGAAGCATGGATGTACAACGATATGATATTGAAAAACCCTTGGTATGGATACTAAAGATCCTACGAAAAATTTACAGATACGATGTACAAAGGCTTTCGGTATTAAAATAAGGGAAATTGGAGGCCTTCCTGGTTTACAGATAGACATAGACGATATAAGAAGTAGACAGCTAGAAGGTGGAATTTATAGAGTTTCAGAGTCAGAAGAGAATGCTTTTTCTTTTTATCGTGAAGACTTTTTTGCTGAACTAGTCAAGAAGTAGATGAGTAAATGTCCTTTCCTCAGCGAGACCCCAGATTACTACTGATTTCATGTAGATGATTTACTAAATTGCTATGTATATAATTATTGATTTTTATTACCACTTATTAAAATGCATTTGCTTTTGAGCGTTTAAACATTGTCACACAGTTGCATTGTCTTAAGTTAATCCTTCCCTAACCTTCATTAAAATAAGTTGAAAAAAGTCCTTTATCTTTAATTTAGCCAATTAATCTATGCTCTATCTTCACACTAGCAATCATTTAGAACAACTAGCAACAACGCTTGCAACCTACTTCAAACATTCTCCATTGACCGATCCATTTGCGAGAGAAACCTTACTGGTCCCTAATAAAAGTATTGAAAAATGGTTAGTCGCACAATTAGCTGAAAAAATAGGTGTCTGGGCAAATGGACGTTTTTTGACCAATTTACCTGATTTTTGGCAATTATTGAATAATTTGCTTGATACATCTCAATTTGAAAGGGAAGTGATGGGCTGGACATTGATGGAAATATTGCCTACTTTTCTGCATCACCCAGATTTTGAAACTGTAACCCAATATTTACAAAATGATCCTTTTCAAATCAAATTATTCCAATTATCTCGACAAATTGCAAACACCTTTGATCGTTATGTTATTTATCGCTCAGACCTAATTACTTGCTGGGAAAATCATCAGGAAAATCAGCAGAATGAAGATGAAAAATGGCAGGCAAATTTATGGCGAGGGCTTATTCAATATTATCGTACCGCCAACCATCGTGGTAAATTACCTGAAATATTATTTGAACAATTAACAAAAAATCCTGATAGCTTACATTTACCTAAAAGACTAACAATTTTTGGTTTTTCTTCTTTTCCACCATTTTACTTAGAAATTTTTGTTGCACTCAGTCAAATTACTGACGTACATCTATTTTTACTCGATCCTTGTCAAGAATATTGGGGAGATATTGTTTCTGATAGAGAACTCACTCAAAAAACACGCAATCATAAATTAGATGAACCTGCCGTATTACATTATCAAACGGGTAACAGCTTACTCGCATCCATGGGTAGAATTGGCCGTGATTTAATTGACGCATTGGAAACTTTTTTTGAAAGAACACCTTATATCCCTAATGAGTATTTTGTTGAAAACTCGTCACAAACACTGTTAAATACAATTCAAGACGATATTTTACATTTAGATGAGCGTACCTCCTCAGAATATAATGTGTTATCCGTGGATAAATCCGTACAAATCCATGTGTGCCATAGCCCAATGCGTGAAGTGGAAATACTTTATGACCAATTACTTGCTTTGTTTGAAGGTAATTCCGAGTTACAGCCTAAAGATATTATTATTTTAACACCAGACATAGAAATCTATGCGCCTTTTATTCAAGCAGTATTTGCGACAGTCACACAAGAACAAAAGATTATCCCATTTACTATTGTTGACCGTAATTTGCGTTATGAAAGTGAATTAGTTTCTATTTTTCTTAGCATTTTGGCACTTGAAAATAGTCGTTTTACAGTGGCAGATGTTTTTAACATTTTAGAATCAGAAATAGTGCAAAATCGCTTTGAATTAGTCACTTCAGATTTAGAAAAAATAAAACTTTGGATTAATAACGTTAATATTCGTTGGGGCATGGATGGTCAAAACCGTCAGCAACAGCAATTACCTGATTATGAAGAAAATACTTGGTGGTTTGGATTAAAGCGCTTATTACTGGGCTATGCTATGTCAAACTCAGAAGAAAAACTATTTCATGGATTTTTGCCCTTTAATGAGATTGAAGGGAATGAAGCATTAATTTTAGGTAAATTTATTGAGTTTGTGACTCAATTATTTGAGACAGCTAATGCCCTAAAACAAATGCGTACCTTAACTGAATGGGTAGAATTTTTACTCTCTGTTTTAGACAAGTTTTTGGGTGGGAGTGAAGAAAATAAATCTCAAATTCATCAATTACATCACGACATACTTGCACCTTTAGTAACGAATAGCCATCATGCCCAATTCACTGCTAAAGTAAGTCACCATATCATTCAAGCTTATTTACGGCAACATATTGAAGCAACTTCTTTATCCCCTTATCATTTAACGGGTAAAGTAACGTTTTGTGCCATACAATCTATGCCTGGTATTCCTTTCAAAGTTGTTTGTTTATTGGGTATGAACGATCATGCATTTCCACGAGCACAACAAACGTTAAGTTTTGATTTGATTGCACAACAACCAAGGCGTGGCGATCATTCCTTGCGTTTAGAAGATCGTTATTTATTTTTGCAAACACTGTTGGCAGCACGTGAATATTTGTATATTAGTTATATTGGCCAAAGTATTCGCGACAATACGGTTTTGCCACCTTCTGTATTGGTCAGTGAATTATTAGATTACCTTGCTAAGGGGTTTAAACACGAGATTCATGAAAAAATTCTGGATGCCATCCAAATTTTTCATCCATTACAACCTTTCAGTCCACGCTATTTTGATCAAATCTTGCCAAATTTATTTAGCTATTCAGAAAGTTATTGTCGTGCTGGACATCGTTTAATTGCATCCAAGCAAAATCCGGCACCTTTTATGTCTGAACCATTGCCACCACCAGATGATGCTTGGCAAACGATTCATATTGAGCAGTTAATCAAATTTTTTGCACACCCAGCCAAATTTTTATTGCAGGAAAGATTGGGTATTTATTTACAAATGCAAAAAATATTACCTTTAGAAACCGAACCTTTTGCCTTAGATAATTTAGAAAAATATTACTTTAATCAAGCATTAGTAGAGAAAGGCTTAAAAGATCAAAATTTGTCAGATTATCAAAAGATTGCCAAAGCTACGGGACAATTACCACATGGTAATATTGGTGAATATATTTATGAACAACAGTTTGAAAAAACTCAACACTTTGTTGAAAAAGTTAAGCCTTATTTAGAGCAAGAAAAAATAGCTTCACCTTTGATAAATTTAGTACTGGGCCAATGGCAATTAGTAGGTCATTTACCACACATGTGGGCCAATGGCTTAGTACTTTATCGCCATGCCAATTTAAGCGCTAAAGACTATCTTAAAGCCTGGATTTATCATTTAATTTTTAATCACTTGGACACTCATATTCCGCAACAAGCTGTATTAATTGGTAAAGACAAAGTCATTTTTTATAAAAAAGTAGAAAACAATCAACTATTATTACACAGATTATTGGAAATTTATTGGCAGGGTTTGTCTGAACCGTTACATTTTTTTCCCGAGGCTAGTTTAAATTTTGTACAAACCTCGTTCAAAGGAAAAGCAGAAGAAGAGGCATTTGTTCAAGCTAAAAAAACCTGGTTTGGCAATGATTATTTTCCTGGTGAATGTGAAGATGATTATTATGCATTATGTTTTAAATATGTCGAAACCAATTTATTTGATCGCCAATTTGTAGATTTAGCTAATACTATTTTTGAACCTTTGTTATTTCATCAAAAATCTACATGAGGACTTACGCAAAAACTATATTAGCGAAACTTTATTTAATTTTAGAACGTCTATCAAGCATATTTCATCTGTTCGTGTTTCGTTATACTCATCGCCATTGAAAAGTCGTCAAATTCTCATATTTTGAGTTAAATGATTTATGTTACAACCATTCAATTGGGCATAAAGCAACAAACTGTGTCCAACAATCGCAGCTTCTAACACGATGATCTCCTTTATAACGCTCAACCGTTTTGTTGAACTTTGATTTAGGCATTGCCCTTAATAAATCATGGAAAACACTGTTAACATATGTCATGGCTTGAACCTTTTTGGAATAAGTTTGTATACTGTCTGTTTAACTGCATAATTGACCTTATTCCTTTCTGGTTCAAGTCTTTCTTCAATCTACATCGTCTTTAACCGAACTCTAGTGGGTTTACATTTTAGAATAAATCATGATAGTTAAGAACCGTGTAAATTCCGCGAGTGGCGGATGACAGTGCAAAAAGACGCACCTTATCTGAGTTACGAGTTTGGATAATAATGCCACATTGCCATCATTGAAAAAAGATAAAACTTTTAACGTTACAAATACATTATATTGATGACTATATATTGCATTTGCTGCTGCAATACCCTGTACTAAGTTAACTCTGTTTGATTAAAGATAGTAAATATTAATGTAATTTTTAGTTTCTGCATGTCGACTCAGTTAGCTATTTGATCGTTATTTTGATAAATACGGTAATTACCACAATGATCATTAAAAATAAGGTAGTTTGTATTTGAAATGGCATTTTTTAATTTGTTTATAGTATCGGAAACTTTTTTCATTCGTTGTTGTTCACTTTTCCACTCTTCTTTTGGTAATACAGTAGCTATTGTTTGCCAGTTAACAAAAGCAGGTGCATGCTCCCATAGACATTGCCATACTAGTTGAAGTTGTTCTGATAGATTTTTTGGTGTATTTTTTTCAAAAGGGATTTTTTTGTGAGAAGGCCATACTGTTTTTTCTAATATAAGAGTGATAGTTTTACCTTCTTTATTTCCTAAATACCAGTTTCCTTCATGACGTTTAACCAAGATTAAAATATTAAGTTTTCGTAACTTTTTATTTAATCTCATTTTAAGCATATTCAGTCTATCTAAATGACTGTCTGTAAACATTAAATTTTCTGATACGAAAGCATGTTTTGGATTTGTATAGTCAGCACGTTCTAACTGCTCAAGTTCTATATCTAATTGTTTAACATGTTCTATATATAACCCTTTTTCTCCAGCATTGATTAAAGATGAGAGCAAGTGTAATTCATTTACTTTTAAGTCAATAGTATTTGCAGGGAAAATCAAGTTATATAAAATATGGGTTTCTAAGTTTAAAACATACTCATATTTTAAACTAGGATTAGCTTCTATATCCTGGTTAAAAGCACCTAATAAAGATTGTCCTGATAATAACCAAGCAGAAGGAAGTATCAGTTTAGGCATTTTGAAAGAATACCACGATGTTGTGTCAGTTACGAGCTTCTCTAATTTTTTAGTACTATTTTTAACTTTACTTATATGAAAATTAATTTCTTGTTGGTCAATACTAGAGTTGTATCACGGAATTTAAGATGGTATTTTGCGAAAAGGAGGATATAAGAAAGAACAAGTTTTGTAAACTTAGGAGAACGAGTATGAAAA
>JADGDF010000043.1 GCA_016745055.1 Thiotrichaceae bacterium
GAAGAGTTCATGTTGCTAAGAGTTGCTGTATCATTTAAAAGCGATGCTTGAACCTTCGTGCCTATGGAAAGTGCTGCAAGTACAGCAACTGCCAGTGTTCTGTTATTACACATATGTGTACTCCTATCGTAAACCTTAGAATTCGTTATTGACAACCGTTACCTGTTGCGCCCACACTCATATTCATCAATGGGCCACCTTGACTATTACGTACTAAGCCACTGACTGACATATTACCACCAGTAATATCACTTGTGACTGTCAATACAGCTCTGCCTGCCCAGTCTTCAGTCAATTCACCCGCTGTTTTTAGGCCAGCGGCATCAATACGGACGGTTTGATTTGGCTCAATGGTGGCAGGATCAAGTGGTTTGTTGCGGAACAACTCAGTACCATCTTTACCAACCAATGTTCCATATAAGTTAGCTGTTTTATTACTGTTATTGGTAATTTTAACAGATAAAACGTCTACCGCTATTGCATTAGGGATGTTATAGAGCGTACACACAGTACCGTTGCTCTTAATATGACGGAAAGCACCAGTTTGACTGTAGTCTCTGGTAGGATATTTCACAAATAAAGAGACTGTAGGTTCATCAGAGAAAGTATTAATGGCATTGGTACCATCTGCAATTAAAACAACTTCTGTTGTACCTGTATTAGGGCCTGATGGACCTAAATATTTCACTTGATCTGCAGTCAATGTCCAAGTGGCTTTAGAATCAGTTAACTCACCTGGCGCTAAATCTTTGTAAGTTTGTCCAGATGTATCAAAAGCACGTTTGTTACTACCTGAAGTGCTAATATCAATGAAGACTTTGCCTGGATCTTCTTTTGAAGAAGCAAAATTACCACTGTCAACGATTAATGAACCACTAATAGGTTGTGGACTAGAGGTACCAAATGTCCAGGCTGCACTACCACTTAAATCAACAATATTAGTACTTGAACCACTAGCAAAAGCAATAATACCAAATACGGCTGTATTTGGTTTTTCAGGTTCATCACCACCTGTGAATGTTAAGCTCTGGTTATTTACATCAACCATTGGAAAGCCACCAGAAGGTGTTCTTGGTGGGAAAGAAATAGCAACACCATTGTCAGAAGTTGCTAAAGTAACTTCTTGAGTTGTATCTGCATATTGAATACCTTGACCTGCAATAGTCAAAGTTTTAGGTAAAGATGCTTTTAGTTTAACTTCACCACCTGCATTACCTAGTACAGCAGCATTAGACACTTTGAATTCAAATGAACATTTCGCACCAGATGCAATGGCTTGCTTACTTGCCTGAACTAGAAACTTGACAGATACATCATTGACGCTCCCACCTGATTGAACGGTAACACCCAAGCTTGGCGTATTACATTGCAGGGCACCTGCTAATAATCTACCACCAGAACTGTCAAACCATGTTGTTGTTGTACCTGGATTACCCCATTTTGTGCCACCAGTTAATTCCCAGTCGAAGGTGAAGTCATCACTGACATTGGCACCAAAGGTGTATTCCACAACGTAAGAATTACTACTAGGAATAGCTTGGTTATCACCAAGTGGATTAAAGATTTCTGCTGCAAATTTTGGTGCACTTGTTGTTGGACTACTAAGATTCAATACACCTGCTGTTGCTGTTTCTACCAGACCTACTGATAGTGCAACTGCAACTGCAGCACTTAAAACTCGATTTTTACACATTATGAACACTCCTAAAAATTTAACCTATTGACCGTCTTATAAATATATATCACTTTCCACAATGATATATTTTACAAAACTCAGCGCCTTAACAAAGTTTTCCCAACACATACTTGTGATTTTAGCAAATATTTTGCTTTGACAAAACTATTATTACCGAATTTTTTTTATTCCTAGGTAAAGACGCTATATTTTACCTTGATTTAAAGTTTAGTCATAGTCCCCAGTAGGTCTGGTTTCCAATGGTTTAAAAGGTATGTTTTTTATGATAAACGGTAAATAAAGGTAAAAGCATCTCATTCCTTAGTATTCTAACTTACTCAAGTGAATAACAACTATTACGATAGCCATTGTTATAATTTTCTGTAATTAACATCACAAGAGTAATAAGTTTTCCAACCTAGCGAGCAATTACTCTAATATTACCTCATCATTTTCAGTCTCAACTTTTCTGTTCTTGGCTTTAATAATAGACTGTCCAGAAATACTATCTTTATTATAATCAGGGTCCAAATTGCGTGAAGGTTTAGCAGGTTTCTCCACCGAGGGAGGTGGAAGTGGTTTTACATTGCTTTTAGACTCAATACACCCAACAAGTATAAACAAACAGATAATTAAATATTTCATTTGATAAACCCCAAACTTTTAAAAATATTGGTTGTGAGTTCTATATATCTCTCCAAATAAAATTTAGAAAAAGTGTTAAAATTCTGGATAACATTGACACTATTCTAAATCATCATTTAACTATTTTATCATCATATGCGAACAGTAGCACATATTTTAATCGTCGACGATGAACCTGAAATTCGCAATCTCCTACAAGAAATTCTTGAAGATGAAGGATTTACTATCAGCACTGCAGATAGTGGCACGACAGCACGAAGAGTTAAATGGGAAAAACGTCCTGACCTGGTATTACTTGATATTTGGATGCCTGACCTAGATGGTATTTCTTTACTAAAAGAATGGCATGGTAGCGGCTTATTGGTTGATTGCCCTGTAATTATGATATCTGGTCATGGTACGATAGAAACAGCTATTGAATCCACGCGATTAGGCGCTTATGACTTCTTAGAAAAACCTATTTCTATTTCAAAGCTGCTCATTACGATTAAACGTGCCCTAGAAATGGCATCGTTACAGAGAGAAAACTATGGTTTACGCAAACATGTTCAAGCTGTTCAAGAACCTTTGGGTCATAGCGAAGTCATTTCTATATTAAAAGAAAAAGTTCAACATATCCGGCAGCACAATGCGCCAGTGTTATTGACTGGGGAAGCGGGAGGTGGGAGGGCGTTATTTGCCCGCTACATTCACCAACATAGTCCACGTCATAAAAGTGCCTTTGTTGATGTTCGCGTTGCTGGCATGAGTCCTGAAAACCAAGAATTAGAATTGTTTGGGAGCGTGAACAGCAATACGCTAACACGTTTAGAACAAGCTAATGGTGGTACTTTATTCATCAAAGATATTGCTGAATTGGACAGAGATATTCAAGCACATTTACTGAGTAGCTTAGAAAAACAATCATTTTTACGCAATGGCAGCACAGAACCTACACCTGTTGATATTCGTGTGATTGCAGCCACTAGTTACGAACCTGAAAAAGCCATTGCGGATAAAAAGCTTAACAAAGAATTATTTTACTACTTAAATGTTGTGCCATTACATATTCCACCTTTGCGAGAACACTGTGAAGATGTTCCTGAATTATTAAGGTTTTATGCCAACCTTTATGTTGCACATGAAAACTTAACCTATCGGCGTTTTACCGTCGCAGCACAAAATCGTTTACGTAACTATTTGTGGCCAGGTAATGTCAGAGAAGTTAAAAATTTGGTTCAGAGATTGTTAATTTTAGGAGATGGCAAAGAAGAAATTGACGTAGAAGAAATTGAACCTATTTTAAATGTTCAACCTCGGGTTACACAGGTTTCGGATGAATCTATTTATGATTTGCCATTACGTGAAGCAAGAGAACAGTTTGAAAAAATGTATTTAGAGCATCAGCTACAAGTAGCGGGAGGAAATGTGAGTAAAGTTGCTGTCAAGGTTGGCTTAGAGCGCACTCATTTGTATCGCAAATTACGTTCTTTAGATATTGATCCTAAACAAATCAAAAAGCAGTAGTTTTAAAATAAATGTAAAAATCTATAAAGACATTTAGTACATGAAACACAGGATTACCTATTGATTTTCATGCGAGTACTCTATCAAGATTATTTTGTAGGGTGCATCTCATGCACCGGGCGTTTCTCGGTGCGTGGGACGCACCCTACTTACTGTATCAGTCAATAGTCTAGGCTATACTGGTAACTCCTCATAATTAACGCAATAATATACAGAGTCAGGGCTAATCGCAAAGTCTTCTCTGTACAAAATTAGATTTGGATTATAATTAGGATCATGTGTTAAACGATCTTGCCAACGTGCTTGCATATACTGCTGCTCATTGGATAAACGACTCTGTTTTGCTTGTGTGGTATCAAGTCCACGACTTTTTGATTCATAGTGATAAAAAGTAATTTGGGGTAATACCACATGGCGAAATTCTAACGCTTGAAGTTTTAAACAAAAATCAATGTCATTGTAAGCAATGGCTAATTTTTCATCAAATCCATCCACTTTTTCCCACAATGTTTTTTCTACCATTAAACAAGCACCTGTTACGGCTGAAACATTATTGACAACGGATAGTCGGTTAAAATAACCTAGGTGTTTGGATGGAAAATAACGATGGCCATGATGACCAATACCACCAATACCACAAACAATCCCTGCATGTTGAATCGTATCATTTTGTGGGTAGAGCAGTTTAGCGCTCACACATCCAATCTCTGGATGTTGAACAAATCCAATCATTTCACGTAACCAATTGCAGGGGTGAATGAATTCCATGTCATTGTTAAGCAATAAAATAATTTCACCCTGCGCTTGTTGTACACCCAAATTAACCAGTTGAGAGAAATTAAAGGGCTGGTCACATTGAACAACTCGAAAACGTTGGTTTAATTGTTGTTGATAGCTCTCAAATAATTCAAATGTCGCAGGTGTTTGACTGCCATTATCGACAATAATGATTTCAAAATGAGGATAATCGGTCTTTTGTAAAAGGGAATTTAAACAACGCTCCAATAATGTGGCTTCATCTCTGGTGGGAATAATAATGCTAACAAGTGGTTGTTTGTTTACTGGGTAATGTAAAATAAACTGTTTATGTTCAATTGTAACCGTGCCTCCCAAATTTTCTCTGTCCAAACTAGCTTGAATGGTTGATGCTGAATCTACAACAGGTAACTGTTTTGCACGGTGATACAATATTTGGGGAATATGTTCAATATGCTGGGCTTGTTCTGCAAAACGAAAAATTGTTTCCCACAGTTGAATTGCCGATTTTAAGGGAGAATTGATGCATTGTTTCAATAAACCTGTTTGATAAGCGGCTAATTGTCCTGTATAAGCCTGAGTTTTGAAGAATTCAACTGACCAATCGGGTTTAAAATAAGGATTATCAAATACTTGTTGTTCTCCGATACAATCTTCATCGGAATACAACATATCAACGCGATGGTCAGATTGCTCAATCAGAGTAGCCATTTCTAGTAGTGCATCTTTGGTGAGTAAATCCCCTTCAAACAAGAAAATCGTGTAGTCATCTTTGGTTGATGTTAAAGCCGCGTTGCAATCCTGAGTCACAGATAATGCTTGTTGCGCACAGAAATCAATCACTTGTGGTTGTAAAGAAATCACAAACAGTTCCCAATGCGGATAGATTTGCGCTTGCACACTAGCCAAACTGTTTGATAAATCATGGGTATTTTCAGCAAATAAAAACAGGTTAAAAAAGGGTAATTGGGTTAAACCATTCAAGGTTGACTGCAAAATTTCATCAGAGGAACAGGTATAACAATAGTTAAGTAAACCTCTTTTAGATTTAAATGCAGGCTCTATCCAGAAAAACAAAGTGCTGACCGCATTATCAGCATCAGGTGAATGCAATTTACACATATAATCACCTGGAATAAGCGGTTGAGTTAAGGTAAACGCTGTCCACTGATTGTCCTGAGCTGTTGGACCTGCGATCTCAGCAGTGGCTACAGATAAATCATTTTGGGTGACTTCTAACAGTAAATGACAGTGGTTAACGCGATTTCCTGTCCCTAATTTAAAATATAAGGTAGAAACTTCAGCTTCATTGACATAAAGTGGCCATTGCACAGTTTTGTAGTTCAATACAGGCATGGAAGTTTCTATTTCTCGGGCACAATTTGATTGGGGAGAAAAGCTAAAAACAGGCATTAGTCCATTGTGCCCCAAATCAAATAAGGTTTCAGGCGAAAAAGCTAAACGAGTGGTTAAATGCGTAATAAATTGCCGAAATCTGTATTGGCAAATTTGTTTTTCATTTTTTTGAAAGATTGCAGGCATAAGTAAGTTTTAAAACTACTTTTAAAGAGTATGAAATGAATTTTACAACGCGTCTCTGACTTCTATACCTGCTGTCTTCATATGTTGCTTTGCCTGAGCAATGGTATATTCACCAAAGTGGAAAATGCTGGCAGCCAAAACAGCATCGGCTTTGCCTGCTAATACACCTTCAGCTAAGTGATCTAAATTGCCCACTCCCCCTGATGCAATCACCGGGACACTCACAGCTTCACTGATTGTTTTGGTCAAGGCTAAATCAAAGCCATTTTTGGTACCATCTCGATCCATGCTGGTCAATAGAATTTCACCAGCGCCCAGTGAAACCATTTTCTGCGCCCATTCAACCGCATCAATTCCCGTGGGTTTTCTTCCGCCATGGGTAAACACTTCCCATTTCAAGGGATTATCGTTAACTTGCTTTGCATCAATGGCAACCACAATACATTGTGAACCAAAATGATAGCTGGCTTCTTGGACTAATTCAGGATTAAAAACGGCAGCGGTATTAATACTGACTTTGTCTGCACCTGCATTTAACATCCGGCGAATATCTTCCAGTTTACGAATGCCACCACCAACGGTGAGAGGAATAAATACTTGACTGGCAATATCTTCAACGACATGCACCATTGTTTCTCGGGCATCAGAACTGGCAGTAATATCTAAAAAAGTGATTTCATCTGCGCCTTGTTCATCGTAACGTTTAGCCACCTCAACTGGATTGCCCGCATCGCGAATATTGACAAAGTTGACACCTTTAACCACTCGCCCAGCATCAACATCCAAACAAGGGATAATACGTTTAGCTAATCCCATAACAATATTCCATTAGTTGCAATTCTCAGCACGGCGTTGTGCTTCTGCAAAATCCAGAGTCCCTTCATAAATGGCACGACCAGTAATTGCACCGATGATACCCTCGCCTGCAACTTTGCACAGTGCTTCAATATCGTCCATGGTTGTAATACCACCAGAGGCAATAACAGGAATATTGATTGCATTAGCTAATGCGACAGTTGAGTCAATATTTAAACCTTGCATCATGCCATCACGACTAATATCTGTAAAAACAATTGCTTCAACACCATCTTTTTCAAACCGTTTGGCTAAGTCAATCACGTCATGGTGAGAGAGTTTAGACCAGCCTTCAGTGGCTACCTTACCATTACGCACATCTAAACCTATAATGATATGATGTGGGTACTCCAGGCAAACATCTGACACAAAATGTGGTTCTTTAACTGCTTTAGTACCAATAATAACGTAACTGACACCAGCGTCCAGATAAGTTTGGATAGTGTTTATATCTCGAATACCTCCACCGACTTGAATTAACAGGTCAGGAAAGGTTTGTGCAATTTGGTGAATTGCACTGGCATTAACAGGCTTTCCTGCAAAAGCGCCATTTAAATCAACGATATGTAAACGTTTTGCACCAGCATCAACCCAACGCTTTGCGGTTGCAACTGGATCGTCAGAAAAGACAGTATTATCTTCCATACGCCCTTGTTTCAG
The DNA here is from genome assembly GCA_016745055.1 of Thiotrichaceae bacterium. Lineage (GTDB taxonomy): Bacteria > Pseudomonadota > Gammaproteobacteria > Beggiatoales > Beggiatoaceae > JADGDF01. The sequence goes on from JADGDF010000043.1 coordinate 7,640, forward strand.
GCGAACACACTTGCCATCTTTTAAATCAATGGCGGGAATGATTAACATACCTAAACCTCATGCAAAAAATAGTAGACAGTAAATAAAGTAGTGGCATTCCTTTGCCAGTCCCAGTTTACCTGAGTATTTCCATAATACTGAATGCACCTCTTAAATCGCCTTCTTTAAAACCGATTGCTTTATCATCAGGATATAATTCATCCAATTTAGCTTGAATTTCTGGCGCAATTTTCTCACCGTGGCAAGCCAAACAAGCTACGTCAGTTGGAATAGCTTTCATATAACGTAGCGCACGATGTTTGCCTAGCTTAACAACTTCGTAGAACTGTAATGCATTTGCTTTTTCACCTTTTGACTTACGGTCTTCAAAAGTTTCTAATACTTTCTTTTCCCAAGCATCCGGGGCAGTACTGCGGGGCTTTAAACTAGTACGAGAAATGGTAAATCCAGCCTTATCAGATATTTTTTTAGAAATATCAATGGCTTTAGTATTACATACTTCAAGAGCGGCAATTGGTCCACCCGTTTTCATTGCGGCCATTAATTCAGATTTTAGTTCAGTTGCAAAAGCTTTAATTGTTGTACGATAAGTTGCTAATTTAGTTTCCATATCCACTTCTGCCATGGCTATTGGTGGTATCAATAAGCCGATTAATGCAAATATCATCAAAAAATGTTTCATGCATTTTCCTTTTTTTAGTTAAATATGATTGTTAATGAATAAAAGTGTACATTATCCTTAAACACATCAACATGTCAACACACAAATGCGGACTTCATAGCAATATTTAAGTTAAAAACCAGCTAATGCTAATCTCTACTAATTTATCTAGCTGATATTACATTTACTCCTATTGCTTATGCAAAATTTGATAATTTTTTATATCTACATTTCATAGCGTAAAATATCCAATAAATATTTACCATAATTGCTTTTGGTCAAAGGAGCAGCTAATTTTTCTAATTGCTCGGTGGTAATATAATTTTTGCGCCAGGCAATTTCTTCTGGACAGGCAATTTTTAAGGCTTGTCGTTTCTCAATAGTTTCTACAAATAAGGCAGCTTCCAACAATGCTTCATGTGTGCCAGTATCAAGCCAAGTCATACCACGCCCTAACTTTTCAACAGACAGAGCATTATTATGCAAATAGGTCAAATTAACGTCCGTAATTTCTAATTCGCCACGGGCTGAAGGTTGTATATTTTTAGCAATATTGATGACTTCATTGTCGTAAAAATATAAGCCTGTAACGGCATAACGTGATTTTGGTTGCTCGGGTTTTTCCTCTAAGCTTATGGCTTTACCCTGATGATCAAAAGCAACCACTCCGTAGCGTTCAGGATCGTGAACAGAATAAGCAAAAACAGTTGCATCTTGTGCTTTGGCTGCAGCGCGTTGCACTATTTTTGAAAATTCATGCCCATAAAAAATATTATCCCCCAATATTAGGGCGCAACTATCATGACCTATAAACTTTTCACCAATAATAAATGCTTGAGCTAAACCCTCTGGAGAAGGTTGAATGGCATAATTGAGTTGAATACCCCACTGACTGCCATCGCCTAGTAATTGTTGAAAACGAGGTATATCTTGGGGAGTAGAAATGAGTAAAATGTCACGAATATCGGCTAACATCAAAGTCGTCAGAGGGTAATAAACCATGGGTTTATCGTAGATGGGCAATAATTGCTTAGAGATGACTTGAGTAATCGGATATAAACGTGTACCAGAACCGCCAGCGAGTATAATTCCTTTCATAATTAATTGTTATCGTGTGTGATTAAACTTAAAGTTAACCCCCCATCCCCTCCTTGCTTAAGGATAGGAGCGAGGGGTAGCTGAAAAAAACATCCTTAACTTAGGAATGGGAACTCAATAAAATCAGAAACAAGACCTGACAGGTTTTAAAAACCTGCCAGGTCTGCCTTTGAAGGAGTGCAAGATTTATCTTGCAAAACAAGTTTTGCACTCCATTAGGTACGGGAACTAAACAAAATCAGAAACAAGACCTGACAGGTTTTTAAAACCTGCCAAGTCTGATTGAAAACTGATGGATGTTATTTAATCCCTATTCTTCAATTAAATGAGCTCTACACTTGATTCAAGAAATGTGCATAATCTGTTTTGCTGACAGCTTCAACAATTTCGTCATAATTTTCAACAATTTGTGCTAGATCTTTAGGTGTTGTTTTTTTCAAACTGGCTTGAACCGACACCGAGGAAACACCTAAATATTCAAAAATTTTATCTGCGGTTTGTTGATGCCATTGTGATTCCAACAACTCATCTTCATAAATGATTTTTAAATGCGGTAAATTCTGGAGAATTTCCATTTCTGTTGCTGTTTGAGTTTCTTTTCTGCGGAGACCTTCAAATAATTCTTCTAAGTCAATATAAAATTTCTTATCTTTCAAAGGATTATCACTCACATCATGCCATTGGTGACGGTTAATCGCAATAATGGCTGAAATGATTTGTTTCATGAAATTGCGGCGCTGGGTATAAATAATTTTCCAGCCTTGTTCTGTTAAGTAACTTATAAACTCAATATTATCAATCCCTTGACCTTCAGGTAAATGGGTAAGTTTGAGTAGAAAGCCATAGGTAGATTGATGCTGCTTCAATGCACAACCATTAATATACAATTTAGGCCACAGTAGTTTGCCAATCATTCCGGGTAATAAAATCTCACTATCACAACGCACATCAGGATGCACATTTACTAAACTTTGGACTAAATTACTGCCTGTTCGACCTTGACCAAAAATAATAAATTTATTAGGTGGCAATTGACTATTCGCACGTAGTAATCCAGTACTGTAAGCATGCAAGCGACGTTTAATCCTTTTGAAAGGACGTTTTATATCTTTTATATTCATTAGCTATCCTTCCTAATTCTGGTGGAATAAAAAGTAGCAAATCCTAGCAAGACTAACAATAAAATTACCACAAATTGATTACCAAGTAAAACATAGGGTGTTTTGCCATAAGCAGGGTAAATAGTCGCTGCTAATCCTGTGAGTTTAAACTGTGCAGCTTGCTGGGTTATTTTTCCTTGAGGATCAATGATTGCCGAAATACCAGTATTTGTTGCACGCAGTAAATAACGCCCAGTTTCCAACGCACGCATGCGGGCAATTTCCAAATGTTGATGTGGTGCAATCGAATCTCCAAACCAAGCATCATTACTCACATTGACCAACAATGTGGCTTCAGGCAAACTTTGCCGCACTAATTCTCCAAAGGCATCTTCGTAACAAATGCTGATACCTAATGATTGGCCCGCTGCGACAAGATTGGATTGGTTTGCTTGGCCCTTTGAAAAGGTTGACATAGGAATTTGCAAAAATTGTAATAATTTTCCAAGTTGGGTCTGAAAAGGAATATATTCCCCAAAAGGAACTAAGTGCCGTTTAAAATAAAAACTATCATGTGCCCCAATATTCACCAATCCATTGTAATAGCGCTGAAAATCTCCAACCGGCATGCCAATTAAAAAATCAGTTTGATAGCGAGTTTGTTCTTGTTTAATTAAATTAATAAACTCTGGCACATCTTTGTAAAATCTTGGAATGGCAGTTTCAGGCCAAATAATTAAATCTGCATCACGATGTTGCTGGCTTAAACTTAAATAACGATTCAAACTTTTTTGAATATAGGGGTAAGTCCATTTAAATTCCTGGGGAATATTACCTTGAATTAGTGCGACTTTGAGAGGGCGGTCCTCAGTTTGTGTCCAGGTGTATCGTGAAAGTAATTCTCCACCGCCACCAATGAGTAAAACGCTTGAAATACCAACGGCTAACGTTATCTTTTTGGGAGGCGTTACCCAAATGTAAACCAGTATACCGGATAAGAAAACGATTAACCAAGTTACGCCATAAACACCAAGTAAAGGAACAAATCCACCTAAAGGAGAGTCTATTTGACTGTAACCTAAACTTAACCAAGGAAAGCCGCTGAATAACCAGCCGCGTAACCATTCAATCAAGGTCCAACTTGCAGGCAAGACTAATAATAATTTGACAGTGGTCGTTTTTGGAAAAAATCGACTCACAAACCAGCCTAAAAATGCAGGATAAATGGCCAGGATTGCTACAAATAAAACAGTCAGTACAATAGCGCCGACCAAAGGTACGCCACCAAATTGATAGACACTGATGTGAATCCATGAGACACCAACACCAAATAAACCAATACCATATAGCCAACCGCGCCATAATGCCTGTTTAGGGGAGAAATTTAGCCATAGCCAAAACAGTATCGCTGGAGATAAAATGGCCAACAGTGGCCATTGATAGGGTGCAAAAGCAAGTGGCAGCAAACAGCCTGCAATGAGTGCGCTCATATCTCCAAAGATATGTTTACTCACGTACTGGTCTCAACGTTAGCAGACACATCATGCATTACTTTAAACAAATGAATTCTTCTCCCACTGGCTCGTAGCACTTCAATATAGAAGTTTTCCAGTTTAATGTGTTCACCTTTTTTGGGTAAATGTCCAAAAGCTTGCATCAACAAACCGCCCATGGTGTCAAACTCTTCATCACTAAATTTAGCTTGAAAGTAGTCATTGAATTCTTCAATGGGAATTAAAGCACGCACAATGTAAGTGCCATCTTTACGTTGCCGAATATAATCTTGTTCTTCAATATCATGTTCATCATCAATGTCGCCCACGATTTGTTCAATCACGTCCTCAATTGTTACCAGACCCGCGACACCACTGTATTCATCAACGACAATGGCAATATGGTTACGACTGGCACGAAATTCTTTCAATAAGGTGTTGAGACGTTTGCTCTCTGGGATAAAAATGGCAGGACGCATACCATCGCGCATATTAAATTCGGGTACATCATTGCGGGCATAATAATCTAGTAAGTCTTTGGCCAAAAAAATTCCCTGTACATCATCACGGCTTTCGCCAACAACAGGGAATCGAGAGTGACCAGAAGCAACAATGGTTTGAATTAATTTTTCAGGGGGGTCATCCAAAGCTAAAACAACCATTTGTGCACGAGGCACCATCACGTCTCGCACATGCATATCCGCCATTTGGAGCGCACCTTCAATCATGGTCAGTGACTCAGTTGTCACAATATTACATTGTTCTGCATGCTGTAAAACGGATAGAAGTTCTATTTTATCTTTGGGTTTTTTTTGAGGAATCCACTTTTGTAGTTGTGTAAACCACGACGAAGGTTCTGGATTGTCTGTGTTCATCAGATTTCTGAAACTTGATAAGGATTGAGATAACATAGTTTTTCTAAGATTTTTATTTCCAGTTGTTCCATTTCTAGGGCTTGTATTTCATACATATGGTCATAACCAACTAAATGCAAGAGGCCATGAACCACTAAGTGAGCCCAATGAGCTTGTAAGGATTTACCTTGGACATTAGCTTCTTGAGCAACCACTGGGGCACAAATCACAATATCACCCAACAACAAGCTCTCTGGCTCAATACCTGGAGGATATTCAAACGGAAAAGATAGCACATTGGTGGCAGTTGTTCCTTGTCGCCAAGTGTGATTAAGTTGTTGACCTTCATTTTCATCAACAATTCGTAGTGTAACTTCAATTTCACTGGATTGATGGGTGGTTTCAATGGATAAAGCAGTATTTATCCATTGTTCAAAGTCTGTTTTACTTGGTAAATTTGGACAATCACAAGCATATTGAACATCAACATTATTATTTGTCAGCGCGTTCATAAGCTTCAATGATGCGGGCAACAATAGGATGACGAACAACATCTTTAGACGTAAAAAAGGTGAAACTGACACCTTCAACAGTCTCTAATATTGAAGTCACTTGACGTAGACCTGATTGACTTTCTCGTGGTAAATCGACTTGAGTAATATCTCCAGTAATGACAGCGGTTGATCCAAAACCAATCCGAGTCAAAAACATTTTCATCTGTTCAGCCGTGGTATTTTGCGCTTCATCCAAAATAACGAAGGATTCGTTCAACGTTCTTCCACGCATATAAGCCAGAGGCGCAATTTCAATCACTTGTCGATCAATAAATTTGGCGACTCGTTCAAAACCCAACATTTCGTATAAAGCATCATAAAGTGGACGTAAATAGGGGTCAACTTTTTGGGCTAAATCCCCTGGTAAAAATCCCAGTCTTTCACCTGCTTCTACCGCAGGACGGGTTAAAATTAAACGCCGTACTTGTTCTCTTTCCAATGCTTCAACTGCACAAGCAACTGCTAAATAAGTTTTACCTGTTCCTGCAGGGCCGATGCCAAAATTAATATCATGACGTAAAATACGGTTAAGATATTGACGCTGATTCGGGCCACGAGCCTTAATCACGCCACGGCGAGTACGAATATCCGCTTCTAATTCATTCACTTCTGTGGGACTAAAATTCACTAATTCATCCACTTGAGAAGGTTGCGTATAGAGATGTACGCTTTGTGGGTTAAGTGCCTCATGATAAGTCGCTTGATATAATTGATTAAGCACTTGAGAGACGCTCTCAACGGCATGGGCTAAACCAACAATCCGAAAATCATGGCCACGGTTATTAATTTCAACACTGAAGCGTCGTTCCAACTGACGTAAGTGTTCATCAAATTGACCGCAAAGATTAGCTAAACGGCTATTATCCAATGGTTCTAAGGTTAAATCATTGGTAATAATACTACTTTTTTGAGTGACTTTTTCCAAAATAAATTTGCTTTAGTCGTGCGAAAGTTAAGCGTATTTTAACGAGTCTGTTGTTTAAGTCAATTGGTAATAATGTTTATTTTATGGATAGTCATAAATTTTGACTATATTCGTGTTTACTTCATAAAGTTCACCTATATTTTCATCTAATTTTATTGATATAACGAAAGAGACAATCATAATTTGAAAGTGTAAACTAATGCTAAGTCACCATTATCTATGGAGTTGTTGAGCATCATGTTAGCGACGTTACCTTTTTTAGAAGATACTGATTTTCCTGTGTTGATTCGTCAACAATTGAACACGTTACAAGTTAATTTAGGCTATCTTTGCAATCAGCAATGTCTTCATTGTCATGTCAACGCAAGTCCACAACGTACGGAAGTGATGTCTCAAACCACTTGTGAGCAAATACTTGCCTATTTAAAAGTAACCTCGTCAATTAAGACGCTTGATTTGACTGGTGGCGCGCCAGAAATGAATCCCAATTTTCGAGATGTAGTGAAAGCGGCACGAGATATGGGAATACATGTCATTGATCGTTGTAATTTAAGTATTCTATTAGAACAACATGATTTAGCTCAGTTTTTAGCTCAACAAAAAGTTGAGGTTATGGCGTCCATGCCTTGTTATTTAGAAGAAAACGTCAATAAACAAAGGGGGACTAATGCTTTTCAAAAAAGCATTACAGGATTACAGCAACTCAATAATGTAGGTTATGGCCATCCTGACACAAAGTTGATTTTAAATCTGGTTTACAATCCAGCGGGACCAAGTTTACCCCCAGCCCAAATTGGGTTGGAAAAAGATTACAAACAAAAATTAAAACAATACAAAATTGAATTTAATCAGCTGTATACCCTTTGTAACATGCCAATTCAACGTTTTGGCAGTATGTTGCTGTCTAAAGGCGAATTTGATGGCTATGTTCAGTTGCTGAAAGAGGCTCATCAAGAAAAAAATTTGGAAACGGTGATGTGCCGTTCATTGATGAGTGTTGATTGGCAAGGTTACGTTTATGATTGTGATTTCAACCAAATGCTAGGTTTGCCTTTGGGATATAATCAGCCAACCCACATTTCTAAGTTAATGTTAGCAGATTTACAGGGAAAAGCTATTAATATTGCAGATCATTGTTATGGTTGTACTGCAGGCCAAGGTAGTAGTTGTGGCGGTGCTTTATGCTAGCCCATCCTTGCATTTAAAAAGTAAGCACTCTACACTATTAGCGAGGAGTCGGTTAGGTAATCGCTGTATTCATGTAATGCAGAGGAAAGTCCGAGCTTCACAGGACAGGGTGCCAGATAACTTCTGGAAGGCGTGAGCCTATGGAAAGTGCCACAGAAAAAATACCGCCTTGAAAGTGCCTAAACGCACTTCTTGAGGTAAGGGTGAAAAGGTGTGGTAAGAGCACACCGCATCTCTGGCAACAGAGGATGGCAGGGTAAACCCCACCTGAAGCAAGACCAAGCAAAGCGCTTTGATTTTTCTACGGAAGATTCAAAAGTGTTGTTCGCACTGCGCTTGGGTAGGTCGCAAGAAGTATTTGGTGACAAATATTCCAGATGAATGATTGCCCTGCTGAAATACATTTTGGCAGACAGAACTCGGCTTATAACTGACTTCTCACCTTTATAGCCCATTTTCACAGTAGACGATTTCCATGTTTTCTCTTGATGAACAATTAATTTATCTTAATCACGCAGGGGTTGCTCCTCTTCCTCATTCAACGGCTGAAGCCATTCAATATTTTGCCCAAGAAAGCATGCAATCAGGGGCTAAACATTACCTTCAGTGGGAACAAACCGAAGCTGAATTGCGTGAACGGCTCAAAACTTTATTAAATGCGCCAAGTATTGAAGAAATTGCCTTGCTAAAAAGCACGTCAGAAGCATTATCTGTTGTTGCTCATGGTTTAGATTGGCAAAGAGGTGATAATGTTATCATCACTAATTTAGAATTTCCCTCCAACCGCGTCGTGTGGGAATCTTTACAACCGCAAGGTGTGGAAATTCGTCAAGCTAAGGTGTATGACGCTGATACACCAGAAGCAGCTTTATTTGAATTAGTCAATGAAAAAACTCGTTTAATTTCGGTTAGTTCTGTGCAATATGCTTGTGGTTTACGTATGGATTTGCAAAAAATTGGGAAATTTTGTCAAAAAAACAATATTTTATTTTGCGTCGATGCTATTCAAAGTTTAGGCGCCTTGCAAGTGGATGTACAAAAAATTCATGTGGATTTTCTGATGGCCGATGGGCACAAATGGTTATTGGGGCCAGAAGGGTTGGCTGTCTTTTATTGCAAAGCAGAAAAACGGGACTTATTGCAATTACGACAATTTGGTTGGCATATGGTGGAAGATTATAAAAATTTCAATACCACTGAATGGGAAATGGCTAAAACGGCTAGGCGGTTTGAATGCGGTTCACCCAATATGTTGGGAGTTTATGGCCTGAATGCCAGCGTTAAATTATTGCTAAAGCAGGGAATTTCTGAAATTGAACAAAAAGTGCTGGATAATACTGCTTTTTTACTACAGCAACTCAATGCCCATGACACAATTGAAGTGCTATCAGAGCAACAAGCTTATGCAGGAATTGTGGTGTTTCATCCTGTTCAAACAGATACAAATGCATTATTTCAACATCTTTATCAGCAGGATATTATTTGTGCGCCACGTGGCGGAGGCATCCGCTTTTCACCACATTTTTACACACCGCGTGCTCAATTAGAAAAAGCCTTGGAAACAGTATTTACCTTTTGTGAATGATATGCCACCTAAAGTTGATTTTTATATTTTACACTTCCAGAAAGAATTAGAAAAAGAACGCTTTATTTGTCGTTTGACTGATAAAGCTTGGCATCAAGATTATCGTATTTATATTCATGCAGATTCAACTGGACAGGCTAAAATCTTTGATGATATGTTATGGACATTTCGACAAGACAGCTTTTTGCCACATGCGCTTTATACCCCAGAAGATAAAGTAACGCCTGTGCAAATTGGCCACATGCCCGATCATTTTTGTCAGGGCATGGACGTTCTTGTGAGTTTGACTGAAACTGTGCCAGATTTTTACCACCACTTTGAGCGCGTGGCAGAATTCGTGGATGCCAATAATCGTAAGACAGGACGGGAACGTTACCGTTTTTATCGTGATCAAGAATGTGAATTAAATTCTCACGATATTTATCCGTAATTCTCCTTAAAATTGAGACCCGCTTTCTTTTGGTACTTTCCTAATATTCAAAAAAACTTGATTTAGCTAAATGATAAAAGCTGTTGAATCAATTCAGGTAAAGCCGTGGTGTGTAAAAAAGAGGGACGAAATTGGCCCAATTGGGTATCACAATTAAGCACAGCTTGCCTCATATGGTCTGGAATGTTTGTAGCGCCATAGGCAGCACCGATTAAACCACCAACGATACAGGCATTTGTATCAGTATCCCCCCCGCCAGATAACGTTTGCTTAATTGCCTCTACATATTGTGTTCCCAGTAATAAATGTCTAAATGCTTGAGTAAACCCAATTTTGACAAAACCTATTTGAGGATAATAAGGTACATCGACATTATTTTCAGCATCCTGCAACCAGTGATTCACTTCAATATTGGCATGAGCACTTGCCCATTGCTTCGCCCGCTCAAAAGCAGTTTTTCTCTTTCCTGGCTGATTGATGAGGCTTGAAATGGCAATAACATAACAAGCGACAGCATGACGACAACTGTCATTTGGATGGGATAAGCTAGAATCTTGCTCGGCAAAATTGGCTAATTCATTATCATCAAAACGATGTCCCCAAATTCCCAATGGTGCAATACGCATTAAACTTCCATTGGCCTTAGAATCCATGCAATGTTTTTGAGCTGCTTGCGTCATGCCCATTGCATAACCCTGTTGCTGGCAAATGTCTTTCCATTTATAATCCAAGAAACAGCCTAAGGAATACCGCGTTGTCATCCCCATATCAAAAGGGTCAGATTCAACCCATTTGGCATAATTTTGGGCAATTTGTTCAAGATTAAACTCCGAACTTTGAGCCAATACTTGGGCTAAACACAAAGCTAGTTCGCTGTCATCGGTAATTTGTCCTGGAGCTACCCTCAATGCACCACCACCAGGCATTGTGATCGCACGATTAACATCGTTTTCACTTGGCTTACGTCCAATAAATTCCAATACTGCACCAGAGGCATCTCCAACACAAGCGCCTAAAAAACACCCTAATGCAGCGTCATCACGATTTTTGAGATTTGATGGATTCATTTTCATCATGGTTATATTATTTGGGTAAAGGGGAGATTTTTACTATACCATTTGTTCTAATTCCACATTTTTTGGGGCATTGAGTTTACTTATTTTTAGAGTGAAGATTAATTTATTCTATGTCGAACTTCTTACAAAAATAAGGGTGCGTTACAACCAAAAAAATACGTACAACGCACCTTATAACTCACTGCCATTTAGGTTAAGGATTTTTTCAGCTGGAGTGCAAGATTTATCTTGCGTGTGCAAACTAAAGTTTGCACTCCTACAAGCTTAACTAAATGGCAGTGACCTTACTTATTACAATATACTCAAACTGCTACAATTGGAATGATACCTTCTTCTTTTACTTTCAAAGCACTTTCCTGATATTCACTAATTTCATGGAAATTCAAATAGCGGTAAATTTCGTTAGATAGTGAAGCAATAGGTGCAACATGGGTTTGATATTCTTCCATGGTAGGTAATTTGCCTAATTTGGCACAAACAGCGGCTAATTCTGCTGAACCCAAATAAACATTAGAGTCTTTACCCATGCGATTGGGGAAATTTCTGGTTGAAGTGGATATTACAGTGGCTTCATCCTTCACCCGTGCTTGATTTCCCATGCACAAAGAACAACCCGGCATTTCCATTCGAGCACCCGCTTTGCCAAAAGTTGAATAAATACCTTCCTGGGTTAATTGATGCTGATCCATACGAGTTGGAGGCGCTATCCATAAGCGTGTAGGCACATTATTGACTGCCTCTAGCACTTTTGCTGCTGCACGATAATGGCCGATATTGGTCATGCAAGAACCAATAAAGACTTCATCAATGGCTTTGCCTGCCACTTCAGACAAGATTTTTACATCATCAGGATCGTTAGGACAAGCTAATAGTGGTTCAGTAATATCATTTAAATTAACCTCAAGAATAGCTGCATATTCGGCATTAGCATCGGCTTCAAGCAAAACAGGGTTTTCCAGCCAGGTTTCCATGGCTTCTACACGCCGTTGTAAAGTACGTGTGTCGCCATAACCGTTGCTCATCATCCAACGCAACAAGGTTACATTGGAGGTTAAAAATTCGATGATAGGGGACTTATCCAAACGCACAGTACAGCCATTGGCAGAGCGTTCTGCCGAAGCGTCGGTCAGTTCAAAAGCTTGTTCAACTTTAAGGTCTGGTAAACCTTCAATTTCTAAAATTCTGCCTGAAAAAATATTTTTCTTGCCCACTTTATCAATGGTTAATAAACCCTTTTGAATAGCGACATAAGGAATTGCATTGACCAAGTCACGCAAAGTAATACCTGGTTGCATTTCTCCACTAAAGCGGACTAATACTGATTCAGGCATATCTAAAGGCATAACGCCCAATGCTGCCCCAAAAGCAACCAAGCCTGAGCCAGCGGGAAAACTAATGCCAATGGGGAAACGAGTATGTGAATCTCCTCCAGTACCAACGGTATCAGGCAAAACCATACGATTTAACCAGGAATGAATAATACCATCACCTGGTTTTAGAGAAACACCGCCTCGGGTATGAATAAATCCTGGCAATTCATGCTGTAACTTAATATCCACAGGCTTAGGGTAAGCCGCCGTGTGACAAAAGCTTTGCATCACCAAATCGGCTGAAAAACCTAAGCAAGCTAATTCTTTAAGTTCATCACGGGTCATTGCCCCCGTGGTATCTTGAGAACCGACCGTTGTCATTTTAGGTTCACAGTAAGTACCTGGTCTCACGCCTGTAACACCACAGGCTTGCCCCACCATTTTTTGGGCTAACGTAAAACCTTTGCCTGTATCTTTCGGTTGTTCTGGGTTTATGAATAAATTGGTTGGCGGTAAATTTAAGGTTTCTCGAGCTTTGCGCGTTAATCCTCGACCAATAATTAATGGGATTCGACCACCTGCCTGAACTTCGTCAGATAAAGTTGAAGGTTTTAAGTTAAATTCACTGATGACCTTGCCTTGCGCATCAGTAATTTTCCCTTCATAGGGATGGATAGTAATGACATCCCCCGTGTTAAGTTGGCTGACATCACATTCAATGGGTAAAGCACCTGCATCTTCTGCCGTATTAAAGAAAATAGGAGCAATTTTTCCGCCTAGAATTACGCCACCCTGTTTTTTATTGGGCACATAAGGAATTTCTCTCCCCATATGCCATAACACGGAATTAATCGCAGACTTTCTTGAAGAACCTGTACCGACGACATCGCCAACATAAGCCAAAGAATGACCTTTTTGTTTCAGCTCACTGATAGTTTCCAAAGCGTTTGGTAAAGTATTAATCAACATCGCTTTTGCATGTAAGGGAATATCAGGTCGACTCCAGGCCTCCGATGCTGGAGATAAATCGTCCGTATTGGTTTCGCCTGGCACTTTAAACACAGTAACGGTCAATGAATTTGGTAATTCAGATTGACTGGTAAACCAATCCGCATTGGCCCAAGATTCAATAACTTTTTGGGCAAGTTCATACGTTTTGGCTTTTTCCACCATATCGTAGTAAGCATCAAACATTAGCAAAGTACGAGAAAGATATTTTGCTGCAATTGTGGACAACAAATCATCATCAAGCAATTCAATCAAAGGTTGAATATTATAACCACCTAACATGGTGCCCAACAATTCAGTCGCATAGCTGGCAGGTATTAAAGGAGAAACTACTTTACCTTTGGCAATATCGTTTAAAAAACCCGCTTTGACATAAGCAGCTTCATCCACACCAGGAGGAATACGGTGGGTAAGTAAATCTATGAGTAACTGTTCTTCACCAGGAGGTGGATTTTTTAACAGTTCGATTAACGCTGCAACTTGAGGTGCATCAAGTGGTAAGGGGGGTAATCCTTGCGTGGCGCGTTCTTCGACATGGTGTTTGTAGGTAACTAACACTTTTTAATTTCCTTTTTGAGCTGGAATCTCCCTAGATTTTACTATACCTAGCGCCAGGTATGAACTGTTATGTTTTTACTTGGTGGTGGAGAATAAGGTGACAGTACAACAAAAACAGATAATCGTTAATTTATTGGGCAAGCTAAACACTGTCCAACTGTGACTCTTGGCAAACCCGCTAAATCAAGATAAGTGGTTATTTGCTCATAACCTGAATGTTGAAAATGTTGTTGCACTGCTGTGGCTTGTTCATAACCATGCTCTAGTAATAACCATCCACCAGCCTTCAAATAATATTTAGCATTAGCAACCAGTAAGTTAATTGCATTCAAACCTGTTTTGCCAGACACTAAAGCCTGTTGAGGTTCATAAGTTAATTGTTGTAAATGCAAATCACCAACCTTAATATAAGGTGGATTACTGACTATCATATCAAAACTGGCTGGATGAAAAGCAGACAACCAATCACATACCAAAAATTGAACATTCGGAATTTTTAAACGTATTGCATTACGTGCTGCAATTTGAATTGTTTGCGGATTTTGGTCTGTGGCCGTTAATTGGCTGTGGGGGTTTTCGGTTGCGATTGATAGCGCAATGGCGCCACTACCTGTCCCTAAATCAGCAACAGATTGTACTTGTTGGGAAGTCATGCGTTGTAATGCTTGTTCAACTAATAATTCGGTTTCTGGTCGAGGAATAAGCGTAGCAGGGGTAACTTCTAATTCTAAAGTCCAAAAACCTTTTCGACCAGTAATGTAAGCGATAGGCTCGCCTCGAAATCGACGTTGGGTAAATTGCTGAAATTGTTGGTAGGCCATTGAAGATAATACTTTCTCTGGCCATGTATATAGGTAGCTGCGAGTAACACCCAACACTTCAGCTAATAAAATTTCAGCATCCAGCCGTTCAAGTTGAGTGGTCCGTAGTAAAGTTGCAATGGTTGAAGACACATTATTCTACGACAACATCAACCCCTGCAGGTGGGGTAAAGACAAATAATTGAGGATCAACGGGTATATCAAGCTTGGCATGACTGAAGGTCATTTCAGTCGTTTGTTCAAGATTATCAATGAGCTTAAGTTTATATAACAATTTATTGCGCAAGGTTAAATGGATGTTTTCAAATTGCACTTCTTCACTTTTGGGCGTTAGCAAAAAAACAATTTCATTTGCTTTTTTAGATAATTGAGTAATGGTAAAATCTTTACGCACATCACCTTTATTAGTCAGTAACAATGCTGGTGTTTTACCCAAAGCAGCATCCAACCGTTTAATAGTAACTTGTTCAAGCTCAACATCATAAACCCAAACTTTTTTCCCGTCTGCAATAATCAATTGTTTATAAGGATTTTGGTAATCCCAGTGAAATTTACCAGGGCGTTGAATATACATTTTACCTTGAGAAATTTCCAATAATTCACCCGTTTCGCTAAACTGTTTTTGCTGAAATTTGGCTTCCATCGTGCTCAAATTATTCAAAAATTCATCTAACTGGTTGGCAGCCCAAACAGGTTGCCAAAGTAAAACGAGGATTAAGCCCCAATATTTCATACAGATTCACTTGATGTTGGGTAAATAGAAGTATGGCTGGCTTTACGAACAGCTTTAATCGCGACAAAAATAGAAGTGAAAACCATGACGTATTTAAAAGCAGCCAGTAAGCTATCAGCAAACTGACCTTCATGATTGTGCGTTGCTGCTACATGTTCTATGCAAATTGCTGGACCTTGCGCTAATTGGATAAAAAGAGGTATCAGAAAAGCTAAAGCTAAAAATTGTGCACCAAGTAAGTAAAACAAGCGTTTATCTGCTTTAGGATTATTTTTCATCCAATGTAAGGTAAAGCCAGCGAGTACTAACCATGCGAGTAACATCATATAAATTTCGATGTTTAAGACACTTTCGATATAATAACCCGTAATACTAAAAGTAATAATCAATGCAAAAAATGTCGCAGGATGATTTGCAGCAAGCCCTTTTTTGCGAATAGATATAAAAATATAAGTGGTTATTATAAACCAAATAATAAATATTATAATACTGTTCATA
This sequence comes from Thiotrichaceae bacterium, assembly GCA_016745055.1. Taxonomy (GTDB): domain Bacteria; phylum Pseudomonadota; class Gammaproteobacteria; order Beggiatoales; family Beggiatoaceae; genus JADGDF01. Next base: position 23,532 of record JADGDF010000043.1, read on the forward strand.
TCAAGTAGTTGACTGAGATGATAGCTGATAAAAGATAGAAAGATGAGTATGCCAAAAAATATAGATGGATGTCCATAATCAAGCTGTTGTTTTTCCATACCTAACCTCATATATTTGTCTTTAAATACAAATTTACACATTATAACGTATATTATCAATATCCTAAACTTTTTCACTTATCATTAAGGAGTTATCATGGCCAGAACACCTTCTAATATGTTGCCTTTAGGCACAACAGCCCCTGATTTTAATCTACCAGATACTATTAGCAGTCAAACGATTTCCATGCAATCACTACAATCTGAAGTGGCAACATTGGTTATGTTCATTTGTAACCATTGCCCATTTGTAAAGCATATCCAATCGCAGTTGGCCGCTTTAGGACAAGATTATATCCCCAAAGGCGTGAAAATTGCTGCAATTAGTTCAAATGATGTCGCAAATTATCCTGACGATTCACCTGAAAAAATGAAAGCGTTAGCCCAAACTTTAGGCTTCAACTTTCCTTATTTATATGATGAAACACAAGCAGTGGCAAAATCCTTTGATGCCGCTTGTACGCCAGATTTTTATATTTTTGATAAAGATTTGAAATGTGTTTACCGTGGACAACTGGATGGTTCAAGACCAGAGAGTGGTATTCCTGTGACAGGAAAAGATATTCGCACAGCTTTGGATGCCTTATTAGCAGGAAATACTGTGAGTACTGAACAAAGGCCCAGTTTGGGCTGTAATATTAAGTGGAAAGCAGAGTGACTTTGATGAAATGTTGAAGTCTGTACTAAATGATTACACGGGTTATAAGTTGCTTGTCAACTCAGTTTGGCAAGTACTTAAAACCTATTGAGTAGGAAGTCTTCATGATTAATTAGGTTAATTTGTTGTTCTCCGCATACATCCTTACTATTCAATATTTAAATTCTTACATTAAAAAATAAATCAAATAAAACTTGATAATTAAAACCAAGTTGCATTATAATTTAGTTAGCAAATGTTGCACTGCACAAAATTAACATGGAGACCTTAATCATGAAAGCACCAATGGAATATTGGTTAACCTTGAATAAAAATGCCTTAAATACTGTTCAACAGTTGGCAAAAATTAATCAGCAAGTGACTAAAAGCTTTATGCAACAACAAGTAAATATGGCAGAAAGTTATGTTGGTGTTGGTATGAATCATTTGCAAAACGTTACTAGCAGTAAAACATTGCAAGATGTCTGGACGCATCAAACTCAATTAGCCGTTGACTTGACTCAAAAAACAGCCGGCCATTTACGAGCAACTATGGATAGCGTAAGTGAAGCAAAAACTCAGTTGAATCAATGGTCTGAAGATGCTTTAAAAACAACGTTGGATGTGGTTGAAGCAGCTAATTAGCCCTAATGATGCGTCGCATCATTAAGATTTACCTAGGAGAGTTGAAGTAGGGAAAACAGTTACAGTTTATTTTTCCTACTTTGTTTTTATAGTATTGCCTCTTTTCAAAATTCCTCGTTTTCTACTATGTAATTTGATGAAATCCCGCATTTTTAGGTCAACAAGTTTTGGATAATTTCATCCACGATTTGTGTCACAAAAATGTGTCATGGGTAGTTTCATAGTCACAGCCATTCAAAATTTATCGGTACTTTTTATTATAGATTCTTATTTTGCTGCACGCCATGCGGCAAAATTAAGCGTTCTAATTTTAACGTGCGAAGAATATACCTTAAGCTATCCTAATCTAATTGCTTCTAATCTCTATTTATCCTAGCATTTAAAGCTCAGACATAAACAGAGTCGCATAGTAGGTGACTTCAGTACATTAATATGTCATGATATACTTCTTTTAATCCTTGGTAAATTACTTATCACATTGTCAAACACCCCTGACGCAGTGATGCACAAGTAAAATCGCAGGTGAATGCAAATTAGCTTAAACAATACTAGCTTAAATACAGTTCATTACCATGCACTAAACACAAGGAATTGCTGACAGCATTGTCTTAAAAAGTTTTAATGCAAAAATACAATGAGGATATTGACTATGCCATATGAAGTTGATGGTAAAACAATTGAAGCTGATGCCAATGGTTTCTTGGTCAATTTAGAAGACTGGAACGAAGAAGTAGCCAAAGTGATTGCAGTGGCGGAAGAAGTTGAATTAACAGACAAACACTGGGATATGATCAACTATTTGCGTGATGAATACATCAATAATGGTGCTAATCAACCTAATATACGCAATATTGTCAAAGCCATGCAAAAAGTATGGGGTGACAAAAAGGTTGATACCAAAGCTTTATATTTGCTATTCCCCAAAAATCCTGATAAGCAGGCATCCAGAGTTGGTGGTTTGCCCGACACAAAACGCAAAGGCGGATATTAAGATTACCCCCGCTTAACGCAAATTAAACATAGCACTTTAGAATTCACAGATAATTAGGAGGAATCATGTCCGCCGCAGTTGAAGGTGTTAACGTCGATAATGACAGCAAAAAAATCTCTTTTTGCCGCTATGAAAATGATGGCAGCGAATTTGATGCTTGGAAAGACTATATTTTTCAGGCGAGTTGGAGTCATAAATGTCCTACCTATATCCATCGCACTCCCCCTTGTCAAGGTAGCTGTCCTTCAGGTGAAGAAATTCGTGGTTGGTTAGGTATTATACGTGGCATGGAAAAACCACCTGAAGGAATGGATTTTGAAGAATATGCATTCTTGCGCTCTACCAATGCGAATCCTTTTCCTTCTGTGATGGGGAGAGTGTGTCCAGCACCTTGCCAAACTGGTTGTAATCGTAATGTTTTAGAAGATTTTGTCGGTATTAATTCAGTTGAACAATTTATTGGTGACACGGCTTTAGCAAAAGGTTATAAATTAGCTCCTCCAGGTGCAGACACGGGCAAAAAAATCGCTATTGTCGGTGGTGGCCCAGCAGGTTTAGCCGCTGCCTACCAATTACGCCGTCGAGGTCATGCCTGTACCGTTTTTGATGATCATGCAGAATTAGGTGGCATGATGATGTATGGCATTCCGGGTTATCGTACTCCTCGCGACATGCTGCAGGGTGAAATTAAGCGTATTTTGGATATGGGCGTAGAAACCCGTTTGAATACCCGTGTGGGTCGTGATGTCAGCATGGCTGATTTAGAAAAAGACTATGATGCCATTTTGTGGGCATTGGGTTGTAAATCTGGCCGAGCTTTACCTGTTTCCAATTCTGATGCTCCTAATTGTGTCTCTGGGGTTGATTTTCTTGAGCAATTTAATCAAAAAGATATGGATTTTGTGCCTAAGAAAGTGGTCGTCGTTGGTGGTGGTGATACTTCTATTGACGTTGCTTCAGTTGCCCGACGCTTGGGTTATAACCACATTGCAGAAGAACAAGTTAAAAACACTGGACAAGATGGTGCTGCAGATGGCTCCCAAATTGGCTACGTAGCCCATGATGCTGCCTTACTCGGCGCACGTACGGGTGCTAAAGTTACCTTAACTTCTTTGTTCCCAATTGAAAACATGACTGCGGCTGAACACGAAGTCAACGATGCCATGCGTGAAGGCGTTGATATTCAAGGTAGCGTGATGCCAACGGAAGTTGTGTTGGACGAAAATGGTCGTGCTAAAGCGCTGAAAATGGCTAAATGTACCGTTGATGCTAAAGGTATTCCTACCAAAGTTGAAGGCTCCGACTATGAAATTGAAGCTGATTTGATTGTATCTGCTATTGGTCAATACGGTGACTTCTCTGACGGTTTAGAAGACCTGAATAACGGTCGTGGTTTTATTGAAGCTGATCCTTTCTATCAAGTTAAAGATCGTCCAGGTCATTTCGTTGCAGGTGATATTATTCGTCCTCACTTATTAACAACGGCTATTGGTCATGCGGCTGTTGCAGCAGATACCATTGATCGTTACCTTGCAGGTAAAGATCAAGTCAAACGTCCTAAAGTAGACGTGCGCCACTTTAACCTACTGGCTAAATTGGGTGAAGCTCATCTTGAGCCTGAAACTTTTAAACCTGAAGGTGATTTACGCGGTACTGCTGAATCCAAGTATGCTGTGCATAATTACGAAGATCGTTCAACCCAAGAAGTCATTTCGCCTGATATATTATTCTTAGGCCATTTTGGGTTTTCACCTCGTAGTTTACGCGAAGAAGTCCATATTTCTGAAGATGAAGTATTAGGCCACTTTGACGAACGTATTAAATGCTTAAGTACAGAACAAGCACGGGCAGAAGCAACACGTTGCATGAGCTGTGGTTTATGCTTTGAGTGTGATAACTGTGTCATTTTCTGTCCACAAGATGCAGTCAAGCATACGCCTAAGAAAGAACGCACCACAGGTCGTTATGTGTTTACTGACTATGAACGCTGTATTGGTTGTCACATTTGTTACGATGTTTGTCCAACAGGCTACATTAACATGGGTATGGGTGAATAATGCGAATGCGTCATCTCTTATTAGTTGTGATGACGCTAGGCATGAGTATGGCATTGAGCTTCGGTTTTAATGCCATTGCTGATGAAAGCGAATCGCATGTCCAAACGTCAGGCGAAAAATGTGTAGAACCTACGGATGTAATACGTCGTATGCATGGCACATTTTTAAAGCATCAACGTAACGACACTATGCATCGAGGTATTCGTACTAAAAAACATAGTTTAGTGGAATGTATTAATTGCCATGTCGAAAAAGACGAAGAAGGCAATTATCCGCATATTTCCAGTCCAAAACATTTTTGCCAAGGCTGTCATACTTACGCGGCTGTGAATTTAGATTGTTTTCAATGTCACGCCACTAAACCAGATGAGTCACCTTTGTTCAATATGACCAGCATGGACACCATGTCTGCGATGGACGATGTGGAAGCAGCAACGATGGATTCTATGACATCCATGAATGGTATGGAAAGTATGAATCCTGCATCTATTTCTTCTACGCCTTAATTTTTATTTTTCACCAGTTTTGTCGTCGGGAATTTTTCCCGACATTCAACTATAAATATAGTCATAGCCATTGAAAAAATGAATTTCCCGAAACACCCAACAATACATTTTGGCAACTTTATAGTGCCAACCCTAGAAAAATACAAACTGCCAGACTAAACTATCAGCATAAACTCACTGAATTAGGAAGTATCATTAACCAATTGTTTGAATTTTACAAAATGGAGGGCGTTATTGTGTCTTATACCGTTGAGGATTATGTCAAAGATTATGTTAAAGATCATTTAGACCTACTCAGTCCAGAAGAAATCTTAGAAAAGTTTTCCACTCAAGAGCGATTGATAGGGTTATCTGCTCAAGAGCGTTTAACAGGGCTATCAAGCCAAGATATTTTAAAGAACTTTTCTTCTGAGGAATTCTTGAAAAATATACCCCCAGATGAGTTAGAAAAGTATTTGGCAAAAATTAAGAAACACTGAATTCATAGATGCGGTTCGTTTCCTTACCGCATCAACTTAAGCAACAATTTTATTTGTTGTTGTTTTGCTCTTTTTCTATTTTCCAGATCAAACCATGATCAGCCTTATAGCCCCTATAGTCTCCTGTTTTTTGTCTAGAAACTGCACGGATTTTTAGGGCTTTCACTAACAATGGTTCTATTTTTAGTGCTTTATCAGCATCAGCTAATGCTTTAGGGTAATCTCTTACATGTCGCCATAGTTGGGCACGTTCAACTAAAGCGTTTACGTCTTGAGGGTTTTCTTCCAGTGTTTGGTTAAGTGACTTTAATTTTTCACGGTTGCCAATCCACCGGCTTTCAGTAAAATCTGCTTGATAACCTTCCATATCACCCATTGCTTTTTTGGCTTTGGCACGAAGTTCAAAAAGAGAAGCTGAAGGTTTACTTTCTATTGCTTTATTTAGGTCTTCAATAGCACCAGCATAGCCATCTATGCGCATTTTCTCAGTCGCTATCGTTTCCAATATAAATTCTTTGGAGTGTACACTTTTCTTTGAAGGATTTGTTTCTAATTCACTTAGGTCTTGGTAACGCTTTTGTATGTATTCCATAATCTTCTTGCGATGTGCCTTTTTAGCTTCTTGCTTATCAGCTTTGGCTCCTTCAATATCTCCGATCTCTTCTTTGAATCTGGCACGTTCCATATAGGCTTCTTTACTTGGATATTGTTCAATAGCCAGCGTATAATCTGCCATTGCCCCTTCTATATCGCCTATCTCTCTTTTGGCTTGAGCACGAAATTCATATACTGTAGTGTTTTTGGGGTTACCTACCAATTCAAGATACTTGTCATAATCCTGAATAGCTCCAGCATAGTCTTCTTTTTGAGATTTGTATTCAGCTCGTTGCCAATATAGTTTGGCATTATCTGGATCGGTTAAAATAGCTGCGTCTATGATTTCAAGTTGAAAATCTCCTTTTTCTTTTTCCTGTCTTGCTAGAAGGAAATCCTGTTCGGCACCTTTTAAATCACCTTTTGCTTTTTTGGCCTCACCTCGTGATTCATAAGCTGGCACGTAACGAGGATTGATTTCTATTAGAGTTGTATCCCGTTAAAAATCAATCAATTAGCTAGATAAAAGTTCCATAGTCCGGCACATACTCCAATTATTTCATCATATAAATCAATAGAG
>JADGDF010000211.1 GCA_016745055.1 Thiotrichaceae bacterium
CACTTGAGGGAGAGTTTATATTAACGAAAGGGAAAATGCAATGTGCAGGAATTTCATCCCCGGTTTGTGTCACGCGCGCGGGTCATGGGTAGCTTCTTTGGAACTCTGGTGAAAATTGAATGCAATGTTATGTGACAGGCAGCTCCTATGGCTTATGATGATCTTTTTCGGTTAAGCTCCCATGCCGTTATCACCGACGAAAGTGGTAATGTGCTTCTTCTGAAGGCAAACTATGGGGAACTAGCTTGGGGGTTGCCCGGTGGCGCATTAGAACCCGGTGAAACGATTCACGAAGCACTAATCAGAGAATGTATGGAAGAGCTTGGTTGCAATGTCATTGTTCAGTATCTCAGTGGTGTCTATTATCACTCAGCTTATAATTCACAAGCCTTTATTTTTCGCTGCAAAATTGAACCCAATTACACTATTATACTCAGTGAAGAACACATGGAGTTTAAGTACATTCCTCCATGTGAGATGTCGAAAGTTCAGCGGCAACGTGTGCAAGAGTGTCTCAATTATACGGGAGCGACTGTCAGTGCTAAATTTTAAGTCACATAACCAAAAGCTCAAGCGGACATGCAAAAAGCGCGCTCCGCTTAGCTAAGCGTTAGGTAAGTAAATTAGATTAAAGGTATTTAAATTGGCAAATGTAAAAGAACATTATAGTGAAGTATTAGCGGAAGTTTACTCTTGGATGTTTGGAGGTATTGAAGCTGGTATAAAGAAAAACCAGACTTTTTTCAAAAAGCATCAAATTGCTCCTGCTAAATCAGGAATTGCAATTGATTTAGGAGTTGGTTGTGGTTTCCAATCAATTCCTTTAGCTCAAAAGTAACTTACCTAACAATTTGCTCGCTCTGTTCCGACAGCCTCACATTGTTGAGTTATGTGAGAAAAATATCAAAAATATATCATCATTCTAAGGATGTAAAATCATGTCATTAAACTTCGTATTATTATATGCAACGACTGTATTTATTGCCTCAATTATTCCTGGGCCAAGTATGTTGCTAGCGTTGACTCATGGTATGCAGTTCGGAGCAAGAAGATCAATAGCCTCGGCAATGGGGAATTTGTCTGTAACCATACTTCAAGCTCTGATTTCAATCGCTGGATTGGGAACAATATTAATCGCTTCTGAAATGACCTTTCAAATTATAAAGTTTGTTGGAGCTGCATATCTAGTTTATATCGGAATTAGCATATCTCTCTCACCAACCATATCATTCATATCTAATGGAGAAAGCCAAATTCAACGTAGAGTTTCTTTGGGCAAAATGTTTTCACAAGCTGCCTTGGTGACAGCAGGTAATCCAAAAGCAATAGTATTTTTCACAGCAATATTTCCTCAATTTATAGACCCAAGCGTTGGGTATATTAAGCAATCCTTTATGCTTATTGGTGTTAATTCCATTATTGCATTTAGTTGCTTTATGCTCTACGCAATAAGTGGACAAAAAATTGTTGACTTGTATTCAAAAGCATCAATTGGAAAATACATCAATAAAATAATTGGTGGCTCTTTTATCGGTGCTGGTATTGGTCTTGCTGCGAGTAACAAATAGAATTCGCAAGGCGGATAAGCAGTTGCGTCATCCGCCATTCAGATAGATTGCACGAAACTTAATTATTCTGTTTTGATCTGGTGGACAACGCTATCGCTTATTCACCCTACGCGGGCTAAAGGGTTTACTATATGATGAGGTATAATGCAGATTTATCATCATGGGTTAAATTGTACTTCCATCCCAGACTTCAATCTCTGCTTTGGGTGGAGGAGGAGGGGTTGCAACCCCTTTGACTGGAAAAACATAAGGCGCGAGTTGAGTACCGTTAAATTCACGTAATCGACATTCGCTTTGGCATCCACTTTACCAGCAGTCGTCGAGACTGTGTAGTATACCGTTCAGTCAGAAGAAGGGCAGGGTCAATGGTAAATTTACCGTTCGTTGTAGGTTCCTGAGCATTGGTCGTCGCTTCAATACTATAGTGATTTCAATGTATAATTATTAATAAGATTTAAAGAAGTCCATTAAGGAAGGGAAATTAGAGCGAATTCGTCTAACTTCAGCTTCAAGGAAAGCCCAGAGGTGCTCAATAGGATTAAGCTGTAGCGAATAAGGAGGTAAGAATAAGAGAGAACAACCCTTTTCTTCCAAAAGAGTTTTAGTTTGGGGAGATTTGTGGAAAGTGGCATTATCCATAATCAGCATTTCTCGTAACTCTGGCAATAAATAGGTTTCTACCTATGGGTTAAAGAATTCAGTCTTCATAGTTCCTTGGTAAATCATAGGAGCAATGCTCTTATTGGCTCTATAGACTGCTGCTCCATTTATCTTGTTCTCTCGTTTACCATGGATACATTCTAATATAGGTTGACCTGACTTGGCCCAACCAAACTCTCGAGTCATTTGCGGAACTAGCGCATTTCTTAACGTCAGTGCATCCTATGCAGGCTTGATTCATTGCTATTTTCAATAACAGTTATTGGTAAAAACAATTTCTCACCAACTCCTTACCTCTCTATACTGAATGATAACATTCATTAAAGGAGCTAAATGTGAATATCAAAGAAAATGTCATAATAGTGATGTTAGCCATTCTTTCTCTTACCCCCCTCCCCAGTCTGTACGCTGCGATTCAATTTTCAGAGACGTTTGATAGTCAGAGTGACTGGCGCACTGTTGATAGAAAGCATGCATTCCCTTATCCTGATCATTGGGATTTTGCCTACACAAGTGAATGGTGGCATCCAAGCGAGATTGCTGACAGTCAACCTTCAATACAAATTAGTGGAGATAATCCTGAACAAGTCTATGGTGGTGTTGGCAAATCATTTATTAATTATGCTGAATCCACCCAATCTTGGGGGAGTGATGGCTTTATCACTAAGGATGTTGAGCCTACCGAAGAAATTTATGTGGAATTTAAAATAAAATTCCAGCCTGGATTTGCAGCCGATAACGAAAAGGGAGTATTGAAGATATTCCGCGTGTTAAGTTACGATGGCGATAATCTGCCACGTAATAAATTTTTTACTTCTGGTCATAGTGCGCCTATTTATGTTTTTGATTGGGTACAGTATGTTGATTATGGTGTACGACATAATCACGCTTTCCGTTGTGATGCTCAAGAGACGAACTATTACTGCATTAATCCAGGCATTTTAAACCCACCACGCGCACTCCACAATGGTGATATGTCAAGCAATTTTACGAGTTTGGTGAGTGCTTTAAATCCACAGCTTGAAGATTTAGTCAATGGTGGGTTGCTGCCTCGTAGCGGTACAGTTTATCACAGCCAAGTATACGGTGATAAATGGCATAAAATGGCATTTTACTTAAAACAAAACACTTATCCTGGCAATCAAGATGGACAACTTAAGTTTTGGTTAGATGATCAACTTCTTATTGACATGAATCAAATTCCTTGGATCGGCCCAAACGGTTCCATGGATGCAAAATGGAATAGCGTTGGCTTTGGTGGTAATAGTATCTTTAATTTCAACCCAAATGAAAATGCACCCATTAGTGAGCATGAACGTTGGTTTGCAATTGATGATATAGTTATTGCAGATAGCATCCCAGGGCAAGGTACGGAGTTTCTAGAGTCGTTTGATGCACAAAGTGATTGGACGAGCAGTGATAAAAACGATGTCCATTCTTATCCAGCTAACTGGGATTATGCTTATACCCGTGAAACTTGGCATCCAAGCGAAATTGTTGATGCTCAACCATCCATTATGATTAGTGGAGAACAAACAGGGCAAGTCGCAGGTGGTACAGGGAAAGCCTTAGTTAATTATGTTGAATCTTTCAATGACACTCAATATAAAGGGTACACCTCTGATGGTTCGATTACCAAAGATTTTGAAGCAACAGATGAACTATTTGTTCAGTTTAAATTAAAATTCCAACCTGGATTTGCTGCAAGTGATGACTATGGTATATCAAGGTTGTTTAAAATCGTCTCTTTTGATGGTAATGGACCGAGAGAAAAGTTAAATAGAAGAGGGCATAGTGCCCCCATTTACGAATTTAGCTGGGCTCAAACCAAATGGGGGGTAAGACATCTTCATAATTTTAGATGTGATGCGCAAGAAAGCAACTTCCGTTGTACTAATCCAAGCATCTTGAACCTACCCAGAGGCATTCATGGGGGCAATATGTCAGCTAATTTTACTAACGATATAATGAAGTTAGCCCCTCAACTCCCGGATTTAACGATGGAAGGCAACCTTCCTACAAAAGGCATCGTTTTCCATGATCAGGTATACGGTGATAAATGGCACACTCTCTCTTTTCATCTAAAACAAAATAGTGCACCTGGTGTCGCTGATGGTATGTTAGAGTTTTGGTTAGACGAACAATTGATACTAAGCATGGATCAAATCGCCTGGATAGGTGTTGACGGAGATATGGACGCAAAATGGAACAGTATCACTTTTGGAGGAGTAGATCGTTTTCATTTCAATTTAGATGAAACAGCGCCAATAAGCGACAGAGAACGTTGGTATAGTATTGATGATGTTTATATTTTAGCATTTTAAGTAATGTTATAAATACCGTAGAGGCAAGGTATGTTTTGTCTCTACAAAGGATGTTTTTTACCTTCATGAATAGCCTGTGTAGCCCACGTAGGGTCGATAAGCGGAGTGCCAACCAAGTCAAGGTGAAATAGTTAGGTTCTGTGCAATTTTCCCAAATGGCAGATGACGCTATGTTTATCTGCCTTACGAGTTGAAACAAATACAATTATACTCTCTACTAATCCTTCAGAAACAACAAAATCTATTGTACCATTTAATATAAATTCACTCGTTTTGTAGGTTATTCGTAACTCATAAAAACCTCTGATTTTCTTTTCATAAGATTTAAACTTTACCTTACTCAAAATTGGGACAATAAAATTAACTTTTAAATCTTCTTCACTATATATTTCAATTAAAGCTTTGTTATCTTCTATTAAAGCCTTCAAAAATACTTTTGTTGAATTATCTATTGCAATTTTGTTGTTTAACCATTCATCAAAAATACCATTATCTAAATTCCTTTCAATATCAAACAACTTTTTTAAATCAGCATCTCTAATTTTACTGTATTGGTAAGTGGGAATCTGATTTTCATCTTTACCTTCTAGAATATTAAATTTTCTCTTTAACTCTTCTATTTCTTTTAACAATTTTAATTCAATTTCAGTATTCATAAAACACCCTAATTTTCTAACCTAACACCGTAAATCAACCGCTCAATAGCAGAGTGAAGCCAAGTAGGGTAGGCCAGTTTTTTGTTGCCCCATAGGCATCAATTTAAGCACTCCAATTGGCCATTTGGAGTGCTTAAATTGATGCCTATGGGATAAGCGGTAGCGTCATCCACCGGATCAAAGCAGAATAATTAAGTTTCGTGCAATCTCTCCGAATGGCGGATGACGCTATCGTTTATCCGCCTTACGGGTCGGTTTGATCGACTTGTGTGCCTACAGCAGCGGATGGCAGTGCAAAAAAGCGTAGCTTCGTACCACCTTACAGCGACATGTAGGTGACGGGGTAATGGATACCCTAATTCCACGATAATTTTACTTCTTCCAAGTATAGTAAAATTCCTATAAACATATACCATAATAGAGTTGTATCACGGAATTTAAGATGGTATTTTGCGAAAAGGAGGATATAAGAAAGAACAAGTTTTGTAAACTTAGGAGAACGAGTATGAAAA
>JADGDF010000044.1 GCA_016745055.1 Thiotrichaceae bacterium
TAATTCATATTATTTTCTTAGAACCTGTTTAGTTTCTATAACCACTAGTTTAACTTTTCTCCCCATTTTTTCAATACCTTATTTCGCAATAAGTCTATTATCGCCTGTACCAATACCTCTCACAGTCAGAGAGTCAGTAAAAAAATTTAAATTTTGAGGTTGGCCTTGATATTCAATAGTAACCAACTTGGTACCCGCCGTTAAAGGCGCAAAAAAGAACCCAATTTTATTAGGACTAAGGGTTTATCACCATTCTTTGTTATCGGTTGATTAATTGTAACATTAGCGGATGAATTAAAAATCCACTGATTAGGGGGAGAACCTTCTTGAAGATAAACAGCATTTCCCGTTGCACCAAAAGAAGCATCACCGGTTTGATTTGAAAAACTCAACCAATCAAGTACTTCCGAGCCGCGCCAATAAATTTTGTTTTTTTCAAGCTTTGTGCCTCCTACGAGTATAGTCCCGCAATCTTTACAATGATCTTTTCCTATATCAAATGAACTTGCAGCATAAGCTGATATCTGATTCAGTCCTAAAAATAATAAACAACAAAAGTGGAAAAACTTCATAAGGCGATTTCCTACAGTAAAAAGGTAACTTTGAAGATCATACTATTAATTTGTATAGTATAGTAAAAAGATGAAATTTTTTTCATCATTTGGCAGAAAATATTTTATATAAAAATCACTCTTTTTTGAACTGCGAGTCCTCAACGTTATGTCTTTTAGTGCAAAACAGTGGTTAACCAAAATTCATGATTTACCTTTACCGCCCAAAGTTAGAATTATGAATGTCTGTGGTGGACATGAACGTTCAATTACGATGGCTGGTTTACGGGCAGCATTACCATCTAATATTGAATTGATCCCTGGGCCAGGCTGTCCTGTCTGCGTTTGTCCAGAGGAGGATGTGTATGCGGCTATTCAATTAGCGTTGGAGGAAAAAGTCACTTTGGTTGCTTTTGGGGATATGTTGCGTGTACCTGTCAATGTCAGTAAACAAGCCGTACGATCTTTAGAACAAGCCAAAGCGGTGGGGGCAGATATTCGTCCAATTGCTTCACCATTAGAAGCATTGGAAATAGCGCAACGAGCAGATAAGAGTCAAATCGTTTTCTTTGTCACTGGATTTGAAACGACTACCGCACCTGTTGCCGCTTTATTAGCACAAGGTATTCCTGACAATTTGTTAATTTTACTATCAGGTCGTCTCACTTGGCCCATTGTGGATCAGTTGTTAGCAACAGGACAGGCACAATTTGATGCATTAATTGCCCCTGGACATGTTGCAACCATTATGGGCTCGCAAGAATGGGCATTTGTGGTTGAAAAATATCATATGCCAACAGCTGTTGCTGGCTTTACTTCAGAAAGTTTATTGGCTGCCATGTATTCAGTTTTACGCCAATTGATTGAAAAAAAATGTTTTTTGGACAATTGTTATCCTCAAGTGGTGAATGAACAGGGTAACTTAACGGCTCAACGTTTTTTGCAACAAACAATGCAGACGGTAGATGCTAACTGGCGAGGTATTGGTATTGTTAAACAATCTGGTTTCCAGTTACAAAATAGCCAACAAGATGCAAAATTACAATTAACCGATTATTCCAAAGTTGCGCGACAACGAATGGGAACAATGCCAGCAGGGTGTGATTGCGCTAAAGTGGTGTTAGGAAATATTTATCCAAATCAATGCTGTTTATATGGAAAATCATGCACACCTAGATCGCCCATTGGCCCTTGTATGGTGTCTGATGAAGGTGCTTGTCGAATTTGGTGGTCTGGTGGTGTCCATAATGATGAGTAGTATCTAAAGTGTTAGAGATTGCACGCTGGATTCTTAAGGAACGGGAATTAAATAAAGTCAGAAACAAGACCTGGCAGATTTTTAAAACCTGCCAGGTTTGGTAGTCACATACGTTCAAAAATTATTTCACAATAAACCTAACTTTCGGTGTTTCTAAAGGTAAGGCTGCATCGGATAACCAAATTCTGGCTTGGGCAATATGTTTACCCTTTTGCAAGGGCCACAGGAATTTAGACTGATTGGCTGGCGTTGAACCAACAACTTGATCGTTAACTAACCATTCGATGGTTTCACCGCTGGGGATTTGGTTAAGTTTAAAAGTGAAGGCTTCATATTCATCTGGAATTCTGGGATCCATTGCTAACTGTAATCCATGACTAGGTTGCCTTAAAAAAGGTTGATTTTCCGCGCCTAATGCAACGTGTAATTGAGGATTTTCATTGGGGACTGTACCTGCGACAAACCATTCAGAACGATGAGGGCAATTTGCTGTTGCCTTTTGACCTGTTGCGCGACAAATATTCGCTTGAATTAGTTTGGGGCTTAAGTATAAAGGTTTGGCTTCTGAATAACGATTGAGTTCCGCAAAAACAGCCCGTAAAGTCAGCGCAGGCCCGCTTGCACCCGATACTTTGGACATTGGCAGTTGATCTAAGTTACCTAGCCAAACACCCACAGTATATTGATGATTAAAACCAGCTGCCCAAGCATCATGATAGTCAGTAGAAGTGCCCGTTTTAATTGCAGTTTGTACGGGAAAACGCAGCAAGGCACTGCGTCCAAATTCTAAACGACGCGCGTCAGAATCAGATAAAATATCTGCAATAATTGAAGTCACCTCTGGTGTAAATACCCTTTTTTTAGCTTGATTAGTCTGAGTTAGTCGGATTTTTAAGGGTTGAAACTCACCTTGATTCGCCAAAACCACATACGCTTGTACCAGTTCAAACAAGGTAACGCCACCATTACCTAAAGCCAACCCATCACCATAATATTCTGGATGTGCGGTTAAACTCTTCATGCCTAAATCATGTAGTTTTTGTAAAAACGGTCCTGACCCTGTAAATTGAATGGCACGAATAGCAGGGATATTCAAAGAATTTCCTAACGCATCGCGCAACCTCAGTGCTCCATAATAACTTCGACTGTAGTTGTGATAGCTGTGTAAACCACTACCCACTGCTGCTGCCAATGGCGTGTCATTAATCATGGTTGCTGCCGTCCAACCGTTTTCCAAAGCCAAGGCGTATAAAAATGGTTTTAAGGCTGAGCCTGGTTGGCGTGGTGTTAGCACAGCGTCGATATAACTGATCGGTATATTTTCCTTGCTGGCATTGACCCAAGCCAATATTTCTCGACTTTCGTTATCAACGATCAAAATAGCACCATGCTGCACATTTTTAGCAGAGAGATGTTGAATGCGTTGGTCTAGGATGGCTTGAGTTGAAATCTGAATTTGGGCATCTAAAGTGGTAGAAATTTTTTCGGGCATTTGAGTATTAGCCATTGAGGTATACACATGCTCAACAAAGTGAGTGGCTTGCACTGGCAAACCGGTTTCATGAAGCTGTAATGGCATAGCGTTAATACGTTGATAATCTGCTTCATCAATAATATGGTTAGCTAACATTCGTTGTAATAACCATTCAATCGGTTTCTCAATTTCAGTGGTGCCCTTTTTCAAATCCAAACGAGTTGGTGCTCGCACGAGTACAGATAATACAATCATTTCCTTGAAATTCAACGTATTTAAATCGCGATCGAAATAATAACGAGCAGCTTGCACGACACCACGCCGATTACCTAAATAAGGGACTTGGTTTAAATAAAACTCTAAAATATCAGCTTTAGAAAACCTATCTTCTAAAAGACCGGCTTCAAATCCTTCTAACCATCGAGACCAAAAGGTTCTGGGACGAGGATAGATAATTCTAACCACTTGTTCACTGATAGTGCTTGCCCCTCGCACGACTTCAAGCGATAATAAATTTTGCCATGTGGCGTGAAAACGGGCTATCCAGTCAGGACCATCATGTTCATAAAATCGTTTGTCTTCAGTAAGTACAAAAATTTGTTGTAACGTTTCTGGAATTTCGTGCAAAGGTAAGTATTCATGTACATTCCATTTGTTCTGATAAGTCACCATCAAAGGGGTTGCATGACGATCAGATACCTGTGATTTTTTGATAGGCGTATCGGAAATAGATAAGGTTTCAGGAGGAGGCACTAACTGTGCGGTTGTTTGCCAACTGAGTACACCCACCATTGGAAGTGTGAGTAATAAAAATAGGATTAAAAACTGGCGCATAGATTCTCCTAATAGATACAAACTTCAAATGTGTTGTATTTTTACTGATTTTTGGGCGCTTTACCCGCGTCTTTCTTTTTAATAGTCATTAAATAATTGAGTAGAATTATATGAACCATTATTTAGGCGAAGCCAGCAAATCTTGAATTTCTTCAGCAATGGCAACCGTAATACCCTCAAAGCGTTGTTTTGGTAGTATCAATCGTGTATTTGTACCCGCTAATAAGGCTGAAGGCTCTGCAACGGCGGGTAAATTCACTTTTTCTTGCACAAACTCAGATACTTCAAACGTTTGAAACGTATGACGAATTATTTGGCTGCTTAAAACGCGTAAAGGTAATTCTAATTGTTGTGCGGCCTCTATTAAACCTGCTTCATTTTTTTTAGGTTCTGCGGTGGCAATCAATCGCACATCTTCTAAGGAATATTGAATTAATGTTAGCCCTTGTTGAATGGCCTCAATAATTCTTGCTGCACTCATGCCTTTACGGCATCCAATACCAACAATTAATCGCCTCACTGCTTCTGTCGTTGTCGTAACAATGGGTTCCACTTGAACTGCATTAGCAACTTGCATCGCCAAATGGTTAGCGCCCCCCTCATGGCCACTCAGTAAACTAACTGCCCAATGTCCACCCACGTCAACCACTACAACGGCTGGGTCTTTTAGCTTATGGTGAACTTGAGCTGCAATAGCACGAACGACAACCCCTGTGGGCATAATGTAAACTAGGTTGGTATATTGGGTAAAAATCTGCTCAGACAAAGCAACCACTCGCTCAAATCGCTTCACAGGCAAATGCGTTTGGATGGCTTGGTGCAGATATAAAGTGCAATCAGGCAAGTTCTGAACAATATGATTTGCTAAAATCAATCCATCATCAGACAGTGTAATAACGGCTGTTTTCACATGTTTCCTTGATTGTGAATATCATTTAATCCTACATTTTATTGATTTAAACTAAAAAAGCAAAATTTTCGCTTTCTTGATCATTTCTGCTAAAATTGCCACGGTTAAACCAACAAATACAATATTACCCAAAAGAACTATTCACTTTTTGTACACTGAATTTTAAAAACGCGCTAAATTTTCTAGGATATACATCATGAACTTAAAAGGCAGTAAAACTGAACAAAACCTTAAAGAAGCTTTTTCTAATGAATCTCAAGCAAATCGTCGTTACCTTTATTTTGCAGCCAAAGCAGATATTGAGGGTTATAATGATATTTCAGTGGTATTTCGTTCTACGGCTGAAGGTGAGACTGGCCATGCACATGGTCATTTAGAATTCCTAGAGTATTGTGGCGATCCTGCTACAGGTTTGCCTATTGGTTCAACGATTGATAATTTAAAGGCTGCCATTGCAGGCGAAACTCACGAACATAGTAATATTTACCCTAATATGTCTAAAATAGCCCGAGAAGAAGGATTTGATGAAATTGCAGATTGGTTTGAAACGCTGACAAGAGCGGAACGTTCTCATGCAAGTCGTTTTCAGAAAGCACTAAACACCGTACTAGAAGCAGAAGAATAACAACATTACTTTCCTTTCCTCTTTTTAGGAAATTCATATAGTTAAAACAATTGAGCCAATGTTTCAGCAGCCAATCCTTCTTCTTTGTCATAAAATCTTTTTAATGCATATTGAATGTCTGTAGTACTAATTGAAGAAGGGGTGGTTTTTATGCGTTCAGCAAATGCTTGTTGTAACCCATCAATGAGTAATTCATCCGTTAATGGTCCTCGTGTGGCATTTTTATTATCTATACAGCCTAAGTAATTGATTTGTCCTTGAGTATTTAACCCAAAATATTCCAAGTTAGACACTATATCTACACCATATTGTGTCATTTGTTGGTAGGCATCAATATAATAAGCCGCACACTTTAATAAATCGTGAGTTAATACTTCAACTGATGAACGTTGCAACGCTTGGGTAAGTAATGCATCTAAACTTGGAAAAACAGGTGTAACTTGCCATAACCGCTTATTTTGAAAACCTTCTTCTGAAACGATGATACAACGTTTTTCTGATAAAAAAGGACTGCATTGTAAGTGTATTTTAATTTGTTGTCTGAGAGCGGACTTCGCTTTATCATCGCTATCAAACAACCAAGCTGTTTTAGAAAAACAACGCCAATAATAATTGCCTTGAATTATCCACACATTATTCATTAATGTTGAACGTAAATTATGTGTTGTTAAACGCTCTAATACATCGTTAGCCGTTACTGGTGGCCAAATCCACTGACGCGCAACTTCTGTACATGGTAAATTAGGGGGAACTGTTGCTTCAGCTACTGGAGGTGTCGCCTGAGTTTCATTAATTTCAGGAACAGGTGAATCGTTAGTTTCTTCAAGGGATAAAGCAAGTGACTCAGTTTTTATATGTTGCTGTAACTGGACTAATAAGTCCTTTCCACTACTCACTTCAGGCGTGCCTTCAATAAGTTTGCCTTGTTCCATCAAATTTTCAATACGTTGAATGGCTAAACGCACGGCAACAACAAAGGCTTCGCGTAATCCTTTTCCTGCCGTTGCTGTCGTCTCTAAAATTTGAATGTCAGGTATATCTGCAAATAATGCATATAATTTGTCTGAAGATAACGCCCCTGGTACATCTTGTTTATTGGCCTGAATAACAACCTTGGTGGCTTCTTCACCTTGTTGTGCAATAATCTCCAATAAATCATTCAAATAAATTTGCGTTGTTTCGACATCTTCATTGCTGGCATCAACAACAAAAACCACAACATCAGCAGTTTGGATCAGAAAATCTCTTCTTTCTTTAAGCGAAATTTGACCAGGCACACTGACCACTTGGCAGGCAATTTTACGATCTTGAAATAACCCACCTATATATTCCATCCAATCAAAATAAAGCGTACGCCCAGAAAGTTCTTCTGGTGTATAAACTTCATTATTATGTCCCAATACGTTTGATAACTGGTAAACACTTGTTGTTTTACCAGAAAAAGGAGGTCCATCATAAATAATACGTACCACAACAACATTGCGGTCTATATCAAGGATTGCCATGCTCTAAAAGCCCTTACTTGCGCCATTTATCTTTATTTTATCATGTTACAAGCATTGTTTTGTTACAGCAAGCTTTATTTTTAGGATCTGTTTTATCGTTGTAAGACATGAAGAAGAAAACCATGAGTCCAGTCATTAATGACTAAACGAAATTTAGACGTTTGAAGATATAAGAAAAGTACGTAGTACTTTATGGACAAAGCAACAGAACCAAATTTGCCAGAAAAAAGGGATGTTGGTAGCTAAAACTTATTGCTATTCCAAGGGGATATTTTGTGAACATTATGAAATTTCAAATGAAATAATAACATTCAAAATAAAATGCTAATTTCTTAATTTTGCTTTAGCTATTGTAAAAAAATAAGGGTTTTTAACCACCTGCTTTAGCAGATGGTTATTTACTGAGAGATACTTTTTAGCCGAACTATGGCTTTGTTAACAATTTGATAATAGCATCTTTACCTGTTTTTTCAGCCATTTGTAACGCAGTGCGGCCACTACTATCTTTCAAACTAACATCAGCACTACTGTCCAGCAATGCTTGCACGATATCAACGTATCCGTTTGATGCTGCTTCCATCAAAGCTGTGATGCCATCAGAATCTTGTTGGTTAGGATTTGCTTTGTATTCAAGCAAAGTTTTAACAATGGTCACATTACCGCTTTCAGAAGCCCAAATTAAGGCACTTCCACCATCACTGTCAGCCTGATTGGCATCAGCTCCATGCTCAAGCAGAGACTGGACAGTATCTGAATAACCTTTTTCTGCTGCTCTAATTAAAGGAGTAATACCTTGATTGTTTGCTTTATTAGGTTTGGCTTGACCTTTTTCCAATAATATTTTAACAACGTTTATATTACCTTTTACAACTGCACCCATTAAAGCGGTATCTCCATGACGATCAGATGCGCCTACATCCGCACCAAATTGTAGCAATTGTTCAGTAACAACTGGGTAACCTTGCCGAGAGGCAATCATTAAAGCATCCCAGCCTGCACGGGTTCTATCATGGACATTAGCGCCCATTTCTACCAACATGGCAGAAATATCGGCATGGCCAAACTCAGCGGCAAAGGTTAGTGCAGTACAACTTGCAACGGTACGTGCGTTGATATTTGCACCATTGGTGATCAAAATTACGGCACTTTGGGTACTACCACCTTCAACAGCACGCATTAAGGCTGTTTTACCAAAACGGTTTGCGCTGTTAACATCAACGCCTTGTTTGACTAAATTTTTAATCGTATCCACATCGTCAATTAACGCAGCCTCTCTTAATTGTGCGCCAATATCCTCAGCACTTACAACGATGGGGAATGATAAACTGAAACTTAAAAACAAAATAAGAATAGTGTTTTTCATTAGATCACTCTGTATTAAATTTCGCAAAATAAACATTGTTCAAATTCACCTTTTATATGATTTACAATTTTTTATGTAACGCTACTTTAAGCAATAGTTATACCTTTTATATAGGGTCAAAATTGCAAGTTACAATTTGAAAAACATAATTATAATTAAAGGTGAATCTGAAACTTTAAATAAGACTACTCTGTGGTAGCTTTTTCGGGTTCTTCAGGCTCTTCATGGGCAATCCCTTTGTGGCAATCAATACAGGTTTCACCACGATCAACTGCTCTGTCATGCTTTTTGCGAGCATAGCGATCTTGTTCACTTAAATCCATGTAATCAAAAGAGTGACAATCACGGCATTCTCTTGAGTCATTGGCTTTCATCTTATCCCAAACAGCATTTGCCATTGCCCAACGTTGTTGTTCATACTTTTCTTTAGTATTGATGGTACCCACGATTTCATGAAAAACATCTTTGGCTGCCATAATTTTGGCTTTCATCTTAGGTAAGAAGGCAGTTGGTACATGGCAATCTGCACAACCTGCTCTAGTGCCTGAAGCATTTTTCCAGTGAACAGTTTCTTGTAACTCCTCTAAATTAACCACCATTGTGTGACAGGTAGTACAAAACTCTGTTGTATTAGTCATTTCCAGCGCGACATTAAATATCCCAGCTGAAACCATACCGGCTGCAAAAATTACGACCCCGACAATAAACCACTTTTTACGAGAGGTTTTCTTTTGCTGGTCAGCCATACATCCTCCTTAGCATCTATTCTCGTTATTAAATGACACAAATTCATTTTTCATTCTTGTCATACTTTGTTAATTAAATTACCTACCCACGTCTCATTTTTCATCTTTGTTTGAGTGGGATGAACCTATAGTTTATTCAATCATAGGAATGGGTTGCATCGGTACCCATCTAGGATGCGGTCCCCAAGTTGAATCCCACCACGGGCCATCAATAAAAGTTCTTGGGACTGATACAAAGCTATCTGGGAAATCACGATTACGCCAATCTGGTTTTGCAACCTTGTCTGCGGGTGGACGTAGACGAGAAGTGTAGTCAATGACAGAATGAATATCTCTCCCTGAGAAACGGTGAATTTGCTTGACCATGGTTTTGTCGGCATTGCGTCGTTTTTCAATTTGAATCCAACGCATTTGTCTTAGCAGATAAGTGAAATGTTGCCCTTGAATACGTGGGTAAAATTCCTTATTATCACCTTCCCCTTCTTTACCATGGCACTCCTCACAGTGTTCTTTGTAAAGCTCTTTGCCATAGCTTAAGTCAAATCCTGGCCCAACGTCATTAAAAGGACTCATTGGTAATTGTTCAATATAAGCGGCAACATCAGCCAAATCCTGTGCGCCTCCAAGTACATTTGGCAAAGTAAAAGGATACATGGTTGGATTGTCACGATTGCCAGCACGAATATCCCCTAATTGTTTGATAATCACATTATAGTGTTGGCCTGCAATTTGAGGATAACGACCGTCTGGTGTTCCCCAACCATGAGGACTATGACATACCGCGCACATTTCATAAATTTGGCGCCCATTATCAATATTGGGCTTTAGCGCTAACGCTTCCTCCTCAAGTTTTGTAGTAATCTTAGAGTCTTTTTCTGTTTCCATAGCTTGAACGCTACAGGTTGTTAGGATAAATCCTAAAGCAACAGAAACCGCTTGTAACAACGGCTTTCTTTTCATTACTGTCCTCCACATTTACAGTATGCATAGCAAAAGCAATATCATTATTTTTGAAAATAACCTTTCCAACACAATTAGGGCTTTAGTTAATATTTATTCCATTGTGTGGAAAAAATCAGAACTTCTCAGCTATTTTAATGGGTATCAACTGAGATAGGATAATACAAGATGTTTAGTAAAGCATTACTTTTATTGGTGGTTGTTTGGCATTGTATGCCTAACCATAAAAGTACTTCATTTTGGCTAATACTTAATTTAAAGTGTGTAGCAACAACTTGCGTTAGCGCTAAACGTACCAAAAAAACGCTAAACAATCAAGTCACTATGAAAACACGATAAGGTATTGATGCTAAAATAGTCATTATATTGTGTTCTCTGATAATTAAATTTGAGGAAAATAAGATGAACAAACATGTTGTTTTTGTAGGTATCAAGCAAGTTTAAGAAATTAATTGCAAAAAAATGTATGACAATATAGGAGATGAAAAACAATTGTCTTTTTCATCTGAAATATTATTAAATGCTTTAAAATTACCACCCACAACACAACAACTTTGGATAACTTACAGCGGTGGTGTTGATTCCCATGTATTGTTACATGCAATAGCGCAGTTACATTCACAGCTATCTCCTATTCAACTACGTGCAGTACACATTCATCATGGTTTAAACGAGCAGGCAGATGATTGGGCTACACATTGTTTCAAAGTTTGTCAGCAACTTAATGTTCCCTGTGACGTACTCAAAGTCAAAATTATAAAACAAACTCGCCAAAGCTTAGAAGCACTTGCACGACAAGCTCGTTATAACGCAATCAAAAAAATAATCAATGACGGCGATGTCGCTTTAACAGCGCAACATGCCGATGATCAAGCAGAAACGCTATTGTTGCAATTATTACGCGGCGCAGGAGCAGCAGGACTGTCTGCTATGCCTCAATTAGCAAGTTTAGGCCGAGGTTGGCTGATGCGCCCTTTATTAAATTTCACCCAAGCCGATTTATTAAATTACGCAGAGTACCACCAATTAAAGTGGATTGAAGACAGCAGTAATCAAAATATACATTTTGATCGTAATTTTTTACGTCATCAAGTCATACCTGTGTTGAAAAATCGTTGGGAAAGCATGACACCTGTTTTAAATCGTGTGGCGCAACATCAAGCCGAAACCACCATACTACTCATGGAACTGGCACAACAAGATTACGTAAGTTGTCGCGGTATTCAGGCATCACAATTGCACTTACCGACACTACAACTTCTTTCTATCGCAAGACAACGAAATTTAATTCGTTTTTGGATCAAACAATCCAATTTGCCAACACCAACAACTGTCCAATTAGAACATATTCTAGTCAATGTGATAGCGGCTCAAAATGATCGTCAGCCTGTTGTAAAGTGGCAAGGTGGTGAAGTTAGGCGTTATCAAGATCATTTGTATGTAATGGCTAATTTACCCAAACTGCCACAAAAAAATGATTTTGCTTGGTTGGTTACTGAAACATTAGATTTACCGTTAGGACAATTGATGCTGATATCTTTAAAAGGTAAGGAAACTACTATCCCTGAAAATATGATTTTGCAAGTAAAATTACGCCAAGGGGGTGAAACTTGTCGTGTCAATGGACACCAACAGGCAGTTAAAAAATTACTGCAAGCAGCACAGTTGCCGCCTTGGCTAAGACCCTTTCAACCTTTGATTTATCATCAAAATAATTTGGTGTTTATTCCCAACATTGCCGTATGTGAGAATTTTCAATGGCTAACTCAAGATTTTAAAATTATTTGGCAATACTCAATAGAGCCAATAACTAAAGTTAGTTGAAATAACTTCCTGTAAAAATTATCACCTCAAAATTCCCTAGATTATTAACCATTGAAAAATAGGTTAAGCAAATCAAAATCGTACAATGACAGTAAAAACATAGCGAGGAATCTCAATGAAGTATGCTAATAACCTCTTTTATGTAAAAGTAATTTTGGTGGTTATTTTTCTTGGTTTAACAGGTTGTACAGCTTTTAATAATAAGTCCAGTGTTCAA
Source organism: Thiotrichaceae bacterium (assembly GCA_016745055.1). Classification (GTDB taxonomy): domain Bacteria; phylum Pseudomonadota; class Gammaproteobacteria; order Beggiatoales; family Beggiatoaceae; genus JADGDF01. Next base: position 12,268 of record JADGDF010000044.1, read on the forward strand.
AGTGAACAAGCAAAACTCTACGGAGATTATTATGCTTACGCTGCGGATAAAGTCACAACAGCTCAGCCAAATTTAAAGGGTTTATATGAAGCTGAACAATCTTTGATGCAAGCTGAAAAAATTAGAGATGCTGAGGAAATGGGGCATTTAGCGAGTTTACGTCAAAAACAAGTGGATGCAGCTATTGCATTACAAGAAGCAGAACAAACATTGCAACATGCTGAAAACCTTAAAGATGCCAATGATATGAAACATTTGGCTTATCTTGCTAAAAGGCAATCAGAAATTGCGATGCGTATTGCTGAACGGAAAGTCATGCGTGCTGAACGGGAAAGAATGATTGAAAAACAAGTTGAGTTTTTAAAAGAACTGAACAAATTTGAAGATCAAACGCTAGAGGAAGAGGCCGCGGCTATTCGTTCAGCACTCATTGGCGAACAAGAAAGAGCACGTCAGTTACAATCACATTTAGTAGAATTAGAAAGTACCCAAACGGAACGAGGTTTAGTATTAAGTTTTGGTAATGTTCTGTTTGAAACGGGAGAAGCTAATTTACCTCAAAATACGATCAAGAATATTGACAAAGTAGCTGAATTTTTGGAGCAAAATCCTCAAAAAAGAGTATTAATTGAGTGTCATACGGATGATCGAGGCAGCAATGCTTATAATTCAAAGCTTTCTCAACAAAGAGCAGATTCAGTTAAACGCTTACTTTTAGATCGTAATATTGTTGGAAACAGAGTTATTGCGGAAGGTCACGGAGAAAGTAGACCTGTCGCAAGCAACGAAACTGAACAAGGCCGACAAGCTAACCGACGATCTGAAATTATTATTTTGAAGTAACTGATACTACAATGGCCATAATTCTCTAATTTGTACATTAAAGGGAAAAATGGCCAAGTTGTCTGCTAACAAAGGCTAATCTGGATTTGTAATCTAGACCATAACGTTTGGGAGCTAGTGACTATTTCTGCAAAAAGCCTGCATATAGCAAAATAGCGTGTTGTACCTCGTTTCAACGTTATCTGAAAGTATGAATCAAGTCCAAAACATACGTTTAAGCAACCCAGGTTTTAACTTTGAGCGGCTTGAGTACTCTTTGACTAAATCTGATAAGTAGCCTCCTCCCTGATAAACTTGTACTCGGTTCATGATAGCGCCAACAACAGGTGGGGATAAACGTTCCAGCAAATGTGCAGCACGTTGTAATTCACCTGGCGTGACTTGACCTGCTTCAATCACTAATAAAATACATCCTGCGACTTCTCCTAATAATTCAGCATCTGCTGATAATAAGATAGGCGGACTATCTAGTAAAATCATATCATAATAGTTGTAAAAGTTGTTTAATAAAGTGGGTAGCTTTCCATAAGTGATTAAATGTTGCTGCGAAACCTCGCCTACTGATAAACGCTCTGGTAAATCCTCAGTTGCTGGTGAAACTAGTGTTTCTGGACGATGTAATTGATAAGTATTTTGACTCAGTAAACTGGTTAAGGAGTGAGGCGTATTGCCTTCATAACGTTCATCAGGTTTAAAAGCATTGATTTCCATTGCTAAAGTTTTAATACCCAATTCATTCAAAGTTTTTGCCGTTTCCAAAATCAATGAGCTTGTTCCACCGCCAGGTTTCACTGAGGTAAATGCAAAACAACGATTTTGATGTGTGCGTCGATCTCGATCTAGTGCAAATGCCAGACGTCGAATTTGATCATAAGAAAAATCATCAGTGGTTGCCGTTTTTCGATCTAAAATCCAGGCTAGTGGTGCAAATCCTAAACAGTTCTGAATTTCTACTGGTGCACGAATGCGTTTGTCAGACATATCAATAAAAATAGGGATAACCAATGCGAGCATCACGGAGGCAAGACCGAACAAAAGAAAGTATTTATCTTTTCCGCCCCGCTCAGGTTTGAGTGTTGGCGTTGCATAGCTATCAATTCGTACGTAGCCTGGTGCACTAGCTTCTAGTTTCATAAAATCAATGCGTACATTAACTTCATCTAATTGCCTTTGGGCACGTTCGATTTCTTTGTTTAAAGCAATGGCTTCATTATATCGACTGGCATAACGGGTTGATCTATCTTTTTGAGTATTGAGTTCGTTGGCTAAGGATTGGACAACATTACGGGCTCTGATCACTTCTGCTTTGGCTTGTTGTAAAAGTTGTTGACGAAAATTTTGAAACAGTTCTTTTTCAGTCGAGGCTATTTCTTTATCAATTTCAGCAATTGCTTTATCAACCCGTTGTTTACCTGGATGCTTTGAGGTCAATCCCACGCTTTGATTAAGCAGTTCTGAACGTCTTTGCATTAAGCTGCCTTTAATTGTTTTAAGTGTTGAATCTTCATGCAACATTTGTTTAGCAAGAATGTCCAACACAGTTTCTCTGCCTTCTTTTGAATTAAGTGCTTTTAAACGTGCTTCTGTTTCTACCAGTTGCCGTTGTGCTAAATTAAAAGCAGAAGTTGTATCAATTAAAATATTGTCGTAGGGATTAAGACGATTTTCCTGAAAGGTTGTTACACCCAATTCTTTTGCAATTTGAGTTCGTGTTTTGTAGAGTCGTGGGATGAATTCTGCTAAATGATCTCGTCGTTTTTGCAATAGCGCAATCCGTTCATCGCTATTGTATAAAGTTTCTGCTTGGGCTCTTTTCAAATAAGCATCCAAAACTGCATTTAATACGGTATGTATACCTTTTGCGTAACTAGTTTTTAATTTCACTTCGACAAAAGGAGTTTTACGAACATTTTTGGCTTCCACGGCGAGTTTTAAGCGAATTAATGCAAATTCTTCACTTTCTCCTGGTTGCATCCAAAGTTCTTTAATACCTGGAGAGTTAAATGCTTCCTTAATCACCTCCCCCCGCGTAGCCATATGCACTTGCTGACTAACGTATAAGTCATATCCTTCGCCACGTAAATCATTAATCCCTTTAGGTTCGTTAAGATTAGGTATAAACTTAGGGGAAACCAAAATCAAACCTTTAACTTTATAAATGGGTTGACCAAGCTTCTCTGCAACGGGAATCGCTAGCAAATTAAAAAATACCAGAATAAACAGAATCAGCCATTTATGCTGCATAAGGCTGACTAAGGGCTTAAAACGACCCGTAGGTGCTTCTTGCGTTTCTGAATTCGCAATATGATCAGACATAATTACGCTCGGTTAAAATGCATAACGTACTTCCCCAAATAAGCTTCTTGTTGACATTGGAAAATCATGGGGAAAAGATAAAATACCACTGGATGGACCTGGACTGGGATCCACATTTTGGTGTTTAAATAAATTGCGCATACCAATCGCAAAATTCCAACCTTTATTTTGCTGAGGCTTATAACGTAAAGTTAAATCCGCTGTCAATTGATTGTCAATTTCGTCACGTACATCATTTGCCTCCCTTTTAAATGCACTTGCCCAATAAAACTGAGTATTTAAGGACCAAGGTTGACTGAAAATCCAATGATGACGTAGGTAAATACTGTGTTGAGGAGCGCGGGCAGTTTCTTGGTTGGTCCTATCAATAGTATTACGTTGATGAGCATACCAAGCGTCAAAGCTATGGGTTGAATTAGGTTGCCAACGCATTTCTAATTCCAACCCTTGTCCACTAATTTTATCTCGATTAAAAAAAGAAGGGTTTTCCACGCCAATAAAGACTAAATTATCTTGAACTTTATGTATAAAAAAATTAGTCGCTAATGATAAACGTTTGGAGGCTGAGTAAGCAAACGCAAGCTCGTAACTGTCACGAGTGACAGGTTTTAATTCAGGATTGCCCAAAAATGGCATTATTTGACCATTCAAAGCCAGATAGGGTGAAGCATCAAAAGCTTTACCATATAATAGTTTTACCGTCAAATCATTCTTTGCTTGCCACACCAAGGATAAACGAGGATTGGTAGCTGACTCAAAATCAGAAAAATGATCGTGGCGAATACCTGCTGTTAACTGCCAATCATCGGCAAATTCCCAGGAGTCCTGTACATAAAGCCAACTATTCTCACGTTGTCCAGTAGGCATGGTTGAATAGGGTGAATCTGTTAATACAGCAGGTTCTCCAGGCATGACAGGTTGGCTAGTGTAAGGATTGATGCCTTCAATCAGGATTTGCTCCATTTTATAAAGATTTTTTTTATGATAACCACTGCCAAAATGCAAAGTATGATTCGTAAATCCTGAGTAAAATACTGATACTTCTGCCCGAGGATGACGTTCTTGTACGAGAAAGTCCGAGGTTTCACCATAGGGAAATCGTCCTCCAAATGAACCAACCGTATAATTTTGACTGGGTTTTGGATCATCTAAGCTAAAATGTCTTAATCCTAATTTAATATCAAATTGCCAATGTTGAATCTCATCGTAGGTATATTCAAATGCTAAGGAATTAGAAGTGACATCCCAATAATTAAAGTCAGGCATTAAAATACTGCGTGTACCAATGCCTGTGCCTGAGCGTGATTTTTGATGCATCAGAGTCAATCGCCACTGTTTGCCACTTAAATCAAAATAAGCATTTACATAACGCCAAAAAGTGTTGGCAGGTGCAGGCGTATGCGAAATATCAGTACCTAACTGAGTATCAAAAAAGCTTTGTAAATCTGCTTCAATCACGGGCCGAAAACCATCAGTTTCACTGTATTCTATACTTGCAGCAATACCTAAATCGCCATATTGTTGCCCATGTACCAGCCAAGCCGATTGATTATTAAAACTACCTTGTCTGATACCTGCTTCAGTGCCTTGGATGTCATTTGCGGTTTTGGTAATAATATTAATTACACCGCCTCCAGCATCCCCACCGTATAAAGCAGAACCAGAGCCTCGCAATACTTCAATACGCGCTACGCTGGCTAAAGGCATACCCAATCCTTCTTGCAATATGGAAGGTGCATTTAAGCCCAAATTTTTGATGGGAAAACCATTGATCATCAGTAACATATTATTAGAAGTTGGATTGCGTACACCGCGCATCACATAATTAGAATTATACTGTCCTGCATCTGCAAATCCTAAATAAAGCCCAGGCACGGTGCGAAGTACTTCGCTTAAATGTGAAGCACCCATTGTTTCAATATCCTGCGCAGTAATCACGGTGACTACACCAGGGGCTTCATGCTGAGTTTGAGAAAAACCAGCCGCCACTTCAATTTCAATTTCAAAAAGTTCTTCTAAACTTAAGGAAAGTAACTGATCCACGTCTAATTCTGAAGCGGAGGAACCATGTATATACAGCAGTAGATAAGCGATGATGAGTGTGGAAATAAACTTGTTATTCGTACCCACTATTCCTTTGCCTTTCAGCTTCAAATGCGGCACGTTCTGCTTTGAGTTTATCTTCTTCAGCATCAAGCCGTTTCTCCTGTTCATCTAAGCTAAGACGGTTTTTATCAGTACGAATAGATTCAATATCTGCATAAATACCTAACATAGTACTGAATGGATTTAGGAATCTAACCATGTAATTTATTTTAGCAATAACATTAGTCGGTACGTAAATAATATCACCATCTTGTAGTGCAACATTCAAACGGTTATCTGGTTGAATCAGTTCATCTAATGATAAAGATTGATTGATATTTTGTTCAGGGCGAATCATATTAATTCGACCAGGCGCTGCATCGATCGTTGGCCCACCAGCTCTAGCGATGGCTTCAATAAAAGACATGTTGGGTGTTAAACGAAAAGCACCTGGTTTATTCACTTCTCCCAAGACATAGATCAATCTTTCTTCAATATCTGGTACGTAGACAATATCGTTGCGTTGTAATTTTAAATTAAGTGATAAATCTTTTCCTGTTAATAAAGGTTCTAGATCAACCCAAATAATTTTGTCACGTTCACGAAAAACAGCACAACGGGTATAAGGTAAACTTTGAGCGGCCGTTAATCCCCCAATAGTTTCAAAACCACCTGCTAAAGAAATGGCTTCAAGCAAGGAAGGTGAGGTCATCCCAAATTGAACGACACCAGGTTTAGATACCTTGCCTAAAACAAGAATTCGGTTGGATGCATAACGATCAACGCGGACCGTGGTTGCCAGATCAATATAAAAGGAAGAAAGCGCTTCTGTAATTAAAGTAGCTGCTGTTTCACGGGAAAAGTCAGCAACTTTTAAGGTACCTACTAAAGGAATCGTAATTTTGCCATCAGGTCCAATAATATGTTTACCTGACAATTCGGGGTATCCCCATATTTCTACCGTAATTTCATCCCCAGCACCTAGGTAATAGTTACCATCATCAATAATTTGACTTTCAAAAGCGGCAAGAGACTCTAAGGAAGAAGTTGGTGTGCGTGTTTGTAACTTGGGTATCTTGAAGTGTTGAGAGAAGCTTTCAGGGATTGGAACAGGTGCACATCCCGTTAAAAAGTAAGTGCCTAATAAAAAAATTATACCTTTTAAAAAATATGTTAAATATGAAAACTGATACTTTATTTTATTAGCATTATTCATAGTGAAGGTAATCATCTATTGTGCATTTATCATTAAATACTGTTAACTTACCTAAAATAAACAAGTATTTAACGACAGCACATTTCATGCCACACATAATAGAAAAGTCGCAAAAATACTAAGTTTAACTTTATCTAGTTTAGCATAAGCAACTATAACTCTTAGATTCAATCAGGAGAATAATGCTTAGGAACGGGAACTCAATAAAATCAGAAACAAGACCTGGCAGGTTTTTAAAACCTGCCAGGTCTGATTGAAAACTTATGGAAGTTATTTAATTCCTATTCCTTAAGAGCATGTACTTTTTAGAATAAAGTTTAGTACAATTACGACTTTCTAACTAACTAAGCTAATTATTTTATTTTAGCCTCTTTATATTCAACATGCTTACGTACGACAGGATCATATTTTTTGAGGACTAATTTATCAGTCATCGTACGTTTATTTTTGGTTGTCGTATAAAAATGTCCAGTACCCGCACTAGACACTAATTTAATTTTTTCTCGCATGAGTTAAGCTCCTTTAACTTTTTCGCCGCGACTGCGCATTTCTGCTAGGACAACTTCAATTCCTTTTTTATCAATAATACGCATTCCATGCGTGGAAACACGTAATTTTACCCAACGCTTTTGAGTTTGTACCCAAAAACGGTGAACATGTAAATTTGGTAAAAAGCGTCGTTTTGTCTTATTATTTGCATGAGAGACGTTATTACCAGACATAGGGCGTTTACCCGTTACTTGACATACTCTTGACATATTTATCACCTTGAATATTATAAGTTATAGTCTTCTTAAAGTAAAAATGGCTTTAAGAATCATTTTCATACTATCGACCATTGTACAATGGTATGTGTTTTGCGTGAATATATTAAAGACAATTATAATAATCCTGCTAAGACTTTGCAAAATATTTTTATTACATAGCCTTCCATAAAATTCACTAAACTACCTTAATACTAAATCTAAAAATATTTCAATTTCTTATCTTCAAACAATACTGTGAATATCCTTCCTAATAAAAATTAGGCTGCCCAATCCAATAGGAAACATCTTCCGCTGATGATTTTTAAGACTGGCATTTTTGACAAACGCCATAAATATATAAACAATGATCTTTCATATCAAATCCATGATCTTGGGCAATTTCCATTTGCCTTTTTTCGATAATATCGTCCTTAAACTCTGAAATCTTGCCACATTTTACACACAGCAAATGATCGTGATGGGAACCCTCGTCTAATTCAAAAACAGATATTCCCCCTTCAAAGTGGTGGCGGGAAACTAAACCTGCTGCTTCAAATTGTGTTAATACGCGATAAACCGTGGCAAGTCCAACATCTTCTCCGGTATCAAGCAGAGCCTTATAAACATCTTCAGCACTCATGTGACGCTGTCTACTGTTTTCTAGCAGCTGTAAAATGCGTTTTCGTGGCTGCGTTGCTTTTAAACCTGCTTTTCTTAATCCTTCATGCATTTTTTCATTGTACCTTGTTTTGAATTCCCGCTTATGCGGGAGTGTTTTGGCAATGATACTAAAAAAGTTAGGCACTATGCCAGATAATTATACTGGCGCACCTTTCTGAGGATGCTGTTTATCCGAAAATTCAAGTTTATTTAAAGCATTTAAGTAGGCTTTAGCAGAAGCTATGACAATATCTGTATCAGTGCCTTGCCCATTTACAATTTGGCCATTTTTTTCTAAACGCACACCAACTTCACCTTGAGAATCGGTACCATCTGTTACATTATTAACCGAATAAACCAATAAATTTGCTTGGCTGGTGGCTAACGCTTCAATGGCTTTAAAAGTTGCATCCACAGGCCCACTGCCACTTGCAGCGACTGAATGTTCTTTACCATCAATGTTTAAAGTAATTTGCGCATGAGGCGTTTCACCTGTCTCAGAGCATACTTTAAGCGAGACTAATTTAACTTTCTCATTTTCCATTGCAAAAGCATCTGTGACTAAAGCCTGCAAATCATCATCGTAAATTTCGTGTTTTTTATCCGCCAATTCTTTAAAACGGACAAAGGCTGCATTTAATTCCTCTTCAGATTCAAATTCGATGTTCAATCCCTTGAGCCGCTCTCTAAATGCGCTACGACCAGAGTGCTTACCTAACACCATGCGATTGGCATTCCACCCTACATCTTCAGCGCGCATAATTTCATAAGTTTGACGGTGTTTCATGACACCATCTTGATGAATACCTGATTCATGTGCAAAAGCATTTGCCCCAACAATGGCTTTATTCGGTTGAACAGGAAAACCAGTAATATTTGATACTAAACGGGAACAATTCACAATTTGTGTCGTATCAATCCGAGTGGTGCAGGTAAACACGTCATTTCTCGTATGTATCCCCATCACAACTTCTTCTAAAGCGGCATTACCTGCTCTTTCTCCCAAGCCATTAATGGTACACTCAACCTGACGTGCCCCGTGAATTACTGCAGACAAGGAATTTGCAACAGCCAAGCCTAAATCATTATGGCAATGCACAGAAAATATGGCTTTATCTGAATTAGGTATCCGTTCAATCAACTCACCAATAAGCTTGCCAAACATCGCAGGCAAGGTATAACCAACCGTATCAGGAATATTGATGGTACTCGCGCCTGCATCAATTACTGCCTCAATGACACGACATAAAAAATCAATTTCAGAACGTCCTGCATCTTCAGGTGAAAATTCCACATTATCCGTATAGTTACGTGCATGTTTAACTGCTTTAACTGCTTGCGCTAATACTTCATCTGGTTGCATACAAAGCTTTCTTTCCATATGCAATGGTGATGTGGCAAGAAAGGTATGAATTCGCATGGAATTAGCATTTTTAAGGGCTTCTGCAGCCTGCTCAATATCCTTTTCTAAAGCCCGAGCTAACCCACAGACAGTGCTATCTTTAATAACTTTGGCAACAGCTCGTACGGCTTCAAAGTCTCCTTGACTAGCAATTGGAAAACCTGCTTCAATTACATTAACTTTTAATTTTTCTAACGCTTTGGCAATACGAACTTTTTCTTCCTTCGTCATGGAAGCCCCTGGGCTTTGTTCTCCATCACGTAAGGTGGTATCAAAAATGATCAATTGATCAGACATGACGCTCTCCTCATGGATATTGCATTAGGTGAAAAATGCACTTTCAATTTTTCAGGTGCAAAAAGAAAGTAAAATTTTTCTCACCAATGCAGAATTTAATAAAATTAGCAAATAGTGTAGATAAAGCGCTTAAAATTTAATGCACGATAATGTTGGCGCATTAAATTTAAACGCATATCAATAAGAAATTAGAAATTTTGTCCTGAGTGGACGAAAGAAACTAGCTAGCTGCCCCAAAGGGCAGCAGTCGTAGTTTTTTTAGGAGGAGAGAAAATGAAACGCAAGCAGAGTCCACTGTTTGATAACAGGTATTAATAGACTTCTCTATCATCTGTTGCTGAGTGGACTCTTTCATACATAACTTCTAAATAGGGGTAAATATCTTTTGAGGTAACTTGGTTATAATAATAGGAGTTATTTTCCATTTTGCCAAGTACTTTTTGCATTTTTTTGGCTTAATTTACATTTTATTTAGGATAATTAATTCATTAATTATCCTTAACAATTAAATATTATGAACGTTTTGGCAAAAATGAATAGAAAGCTAATTTATATTTTCGATAAATTATGTCAGCCCTTCATAAAGGTGTACAAGCTAACTGAATTTCTAACTACCTCTAATCCCAATGAACTTTAGGTAACATTAATCTCTATTTCTATAATCATAGATAATTCACCGGTACAACCACACTCGCATGAGAGAGACTAACTTATCTGTATTCACAGGTTTTGCCAAATAATCATTGGCACCAACTTCAAAGCATTTAGTTTTATCGCCTTTCATAGCTTTTGCTGTTAGCGCAATAATCGGTAATTGACGAAAACGCATTTGTTCTCTGATTGCGCTGATCGCTTCGTAACCATCCATTTCAGGCATCATAATATCCATTAACACAATATCGGTATCAGTTTGTTCATCTAATATATTTAAAGCTTCTTTACCATTTTTAGCGGTGATTACTTCCATATTTTTTTCTTCCAACACCGTCGCTAGGGCAAAAGTATTACGAATATCATCATCGACCACCAGTACTTTTTTACCCATTAAAATACTTTCTTTGTCGTGAATCATTCGTAAAATACGTTGTTTATCTTGAGGTAAATTCCCTTCTATTTGATGTAAAAATAAAGTAGCTTCATCTAATAAATATTCTGGTGAACGTACAGATTTGATGGTTAAATTGCTTTCACATTGTTGAATAATATGGGCTTCATCCATGGTTAACTCTCTATCTGCATATAAAATAATAGGTGTATTTATATAACCTTGATAAAGCTGTTCCAATATTTCTACACCTAGTCCTTGTTCCACATCAATGTCTACAATCAAACAGTCAATTATTTGCTGCTTGAGCTTTTGATAAGCCATTTTTCTGGTGGTCACAAACTTAGAATCAACAGCCATACCTGCAATTAAATTTTCAATGCAGGTTTGCTTTTCTGGATGATCAACTAAAATCAATAGATTTTTAATTGTTCTGTCAATGAATGTTTCTATGTTTTTAAAGGATTCTGTTAATTCTTCCATGCTAACAGGCTTTAACAAATAGCCAATGGCACCCATTTTTTTTGCATCCATACTTTGCTCTGAAGCAGATATAAAGTGCACAGGAATATGGCGAGTGTCAGCATTACGTTTTAATCGTTCCATGACCGTTAAGCCATCAATTTTAGGTAAACCAATATCTAAAATAATTGCATGAGGTTGGTATTTATCAACCATGGTTAAACCTAAGATACCATCCTCTGCAACAAGGCATTTGAAATCTTTTTCGTGGGCAAGCTTTAATAAAATATGGGCAAAACTTTCATCGTCTTCAATGATTAAAATCACTTTATCTGTTAACTGAATATCATGGCGGTCATCTTCCGTCGCATAGATTGATTCTTTAGCTGACGTTAACGCATCATCTTCTGCCACTTGTTCTTGTATTTTAACCAAGTTCCCCTTGTTGGATATTGCTTGTTCTGGAGAGGTTTCTACTGGTTCTGCAGATATTTTAGGGACACTCACTTGCGTATTTTCTTTTTTCTTTTGGGTGTTTACAGTAATTTTCTGATAAACAACAGGTAAATAAAGGGTAAATATACAGCCTTTACCTTCTTCACCTTCTAGTATAATATCTCCACCCAGTAATCGTGACAATTGCCGTGAAATGGAAAGTCCCAATCCTGTTCCACCATATTTACGGCTGGTTGTTCCATCTGCTTGTTGAAAAGCCTCAAAGACTACTTTCTGTTTATCTTTGGGAATTCCAATGCCAGAATCGGAAATACTGATTGCAATCATGCTGTTAGTCGGAATTTGTGACTTAAATGGTATGCGCTGAGGGGATTGAATCTTAAGATTTATTTCACCTTGTGCCGTAAATTTAAAAGCATTGGAAAGCAAATTATTAATAATTTGTTTTAAACGTTGTGAATCAGAATTTAAGGTTTCAGGCACCTTGTCAGATACAATTGTGTTAAATTGTAAATTCTTGTCAACTGCAATAGGTTGAAATTTATGCTCAATACTCGTAATTAAATCTGATAAATCAATATCATTGGCATTGATTTCAATTTTGCCAGCCTCAATTTTAGATAAATCTAAAATTTCATTAATAAGTGTCAATAAATCTGAGCCTGCGCTGTAAATGGTTTTAGCGTATTCAACCTGTTTTTCACTGAGGTTGCCAGGTTTATTCTCAGTGAGTAGTTGCGCCAAAATGAGCAAACTATTAAGTGGCGTACGCAATTCATGGGACATATTGGCTAAAAATTCGGATTTGTATTTACTTGCTAACTCTAAATCATGCGCTTTTTCTTCAATTTCGTGCCGCGTTTTTTCCAAAGCTTGATTTTTATGTTGAATTTCCGCTTTTTGGAATTCTAAGGCTTGTGTACGTTCTTCTAGTTCAGTATTCGTTTGATTTAATTCTTCTTGTTGAGTTCTTAATTCCTCTGATTGTGCTTGTAATTCTTCATTGGCTTGACGAAGTTTATCTTGCTGTGCCTGCAATGACTTAGTTTGTTGTTGACTTTGTTGTAATAGCGCTTGCATTTTACGACGAGATTCAGCCATATTAACGGCAATCCCAATGATGGGCATAACTTGTTCTAAAAAGTATTGTTGAAGTTGAGTAAATGGTTGATTATGACCAATTTCAATAATACCAACGACAGTATTTTCATATAAAAAGGGTAAAATAATGACGTAACGCGGTACAGTATTGGTTAAACCAGATTGCACAATGTGGGTACATTCTTCCAAACTATGTGTGCGTATAAAAACTTTTTTTTCTAATGCCACTTGGCCAACCAATCCTTGACCCAAGATAAAGTGTGGAGGTGATTGCCCTTCTTCTAATGGATAGGCATAACTGGCCAACATTTGTAAGTAAGCAGGGGCATCTTCTGGATGATAAACTAGGTAAAATAGACCAATGTGTGCTTCAATATAACTGGTCAGAAAATCAATGGTTTGTTTGGAAATCGTAGGAATATCTTGTTCTCCGCGCAACCTTTCATTCAAATGCATTTGTCCAGTTTTTAGCCAATCTTGTTCTATATTTTGTTGAGTCGCTTCTCCAAGTTTAGTGGTTGTTGTGGTTAAACCTTCTTTGATGCTTACAAAATCACCTTGATAATTTTCAGCAGTCGGTAACACATCCTGCTGGCCTGCAGCCATGGCTTGAGAAACTTTCACAATATCTGCAATGACAGCTTTTAAATTATCCACCATATTCAATACGGAAGCATAAACGCCTGTAATTTTGCGGCGATCAATTGCTAATGGTAAATAAAGTTGGCCTGTGGCAACATTTTCTGTAATTTTGGCAATTTCAATCGGTTCCCCCCCAATTTGTCGCATAATTTGGCGGCTAATCATATAAATAAGGAAAATAACCATAAGAAAACTGGTTAAAATTGCCCCCCATAAAATTTTAGTTGAACTTTTTACCAGTGCATTCATTTGCAATGCATCTTCAGCCATTTTATCTTGAATAATCGTTTCCACTATATCCGCGTTTTCAATAAGCTGCTTAAATAGGCTATCAAATTTGTCATCCAATGCTTGATCTTGTAATGTTTTATCACCAAAGTAATTATCTAAACGTAATTTAGCTATATTTGTAAATTCCTTAATATCCCTTTTTATCAAAAAAATCTTATTCTCTATAATTTTGTTCTTTACTGCATAAAATGTCCCTTCTTTACTTTTGCCACCCAAAATAATAGCATCGCAAAACCACAATGCTTGATCAAGCAATGACCAAACCTGTTCTATTTCTTCTTTTGATTCCGCACCTGCAATAATTTCTTCAAACCAAAGATGTGCCATCGTAGCCGTGAGTTTGATTTCCATAATGGCATCTACCAAAGGAGCATTTTTAACCCCCAATTGTACACTTTGTTCATGCAGTATTTTGATTTCAGAAATACTGAGGGTCCCTAAACCGCCTATAACTAGCGCAATTAAGCTAAAGCCAATGCCAAGAATCGTTTTGATTTTCATAGAATGAATAACTTAAATGGATGGGTTTGAAAAGCTATTTTCCAATATAATATAACTGGTTTTTTTTTGATAAACAACGTCTTAGTCTCCTCTACTCAAACGTATATTTTTTTGTTTCTATGAGTGGAATACTCCCGCAATTAAATGTATGCAATGCAGTTACTAAATTTTGCGAAAATAAAATTATTTTTTCACGTCATTCCTCGTTCTCCCAACCCAAAATAAGTGCCTACTAGTTATTGGTTAAATTTTTAAGTATTATTTTCCAGCTAGAAATTTTGTTTCACTCACTTATTGCAATAGTTATATTGTACAATTGAGATATCTCATTTAATTAACTTAATATTATGCAAGCTTTTGAACACAAAAAAAATCTAATTGGTATTTTTGCCCAACATAAAGTGGCAGCGAATTTACTGATGGTTATCATGCTAATGTCTGGTTTTTGGGCATTGACCAAAATGAATACCCAATTTTTACCTAATTTTGCGCTCGACTTTATTTCTGTCAATGTTGCTTGGCGTGGTGCAAGCACGGAAGACATTGAAACTGGCATTACTCGTCCGATTGAGCAGGAGCTACGTAATTTGGAAGGGGTGAGAAAAATGAATTCTACCTCCGCCATTGGTGTCTCCAGCGTACTATTGGAATATGAAGAAGGCACGGATATGGGCATTGCCCTGGATCGTGTTAACGAAAAAATATCTTTAATTCGTAATTTACCCAAAACAGCTGAAAAACCAGAAATTAGTAAAGTTGAGGGCCATGAACTTATTGGACGAGTGCTGATTACGGGTGTTTCTGATCCTAATGAATTGCGTTATTTAACCCGAAAAATGGAAAATGAATTATTGGATCGGGGTATCAGCAAAATTGAGATTACAGGCTTACCTGAAGAAGAAATTGCTATTCAGGTTAAAACAGAAACTTTGCAAGCTTTAGGGCTTACTTTGCCGCAAATTGGGCAAAAAGTTGCTAATTTAAGTCGAGATTTACCTGCAGGTTCTATTGGAAAACAGGATGTAGCCAGACAATTACGTAGTTTGGAACAAAAACGTACAGAAATAGAATTTGCAAAATTACCTATTATTGCTGATAAATCAGGTCGATTAATTCATCTAGGCGATATTGCTGAGATAAAAAGGCGTCCGCGCGATCGTGAGGTACGCATTACTTATCAGGGGAAACCTGCGGTTGAATTGCAACTATTGCGTATGGAAAACAATGATGCGTTGAAATCAGCTAAAACTATGCAAGCCTGGATTAAAGAAACTCGCCAGAAATTACCACCCAATCTCCAATTACATGTTTATGATGAATCCTGGAAATTGATTAATGATCGCATCAGTTTGCTCTTAAAAAATGGCTTGGGTGGATTAGCTCTGGTCGTTGCTGTATTGTTTTTCTTTTTAAACAGTCGGGTTGCATTTTGGGTGGCTGCCGGTATTCCTATTGCGTTAATGGGCATGTTAGGGGTGTTATTTGTCGCAGGTGGGAGTATCAACATGGTGAGTTTATTCGCCATGATCATGGCGTTAGGGATTGTGGTGGATGATGCCATTGTTGTAGGGGAAGATGCTTTTGCGCATTATCAAATGGGAGAGCGCTCCCTACTTGCTGCAGAAGGTGGGGCACAGCGTATGTTAGCACCCGTCACTGCGTCGATGTTAACCACTGTCTCTGCGTTTTTACCTTTGATGTTGATTGGCGGCATTATGGGCAATGTTTTGTTTGAAATTCCTTTTGTGATGGTTTGTGTGTTGATTGCTTCTGTGATTGAATGCTTTTTTGTACTACCCGGCCATTTACGTCATAGTTTTCATTCAATGCATGAAAAAACAGTCAGCGCCACTCGAATGAAGTTAGAAAAAGGATTCAATACGTTTAGAGATGTTTATTTTCGGGCATTGATCACCAAAACTATTGAATATCGTTGGACATTAGTCAGTGTGATGTTAACCATGTTGATATTAACTTTTGGTTTGCTCGCCAGTGGCAAGCTACATTTTACTTTTTTCCCCTCTCCAGAAGGTAACATACTTGCTGCTAATGTGAACTTTGTCGCAGGCACTTCACCAGAACGCGTGGATAAATTCTTGGCCCATTTAGAAGATACCTTGCATCAAACTGAAGAGCAATTCGGTGAAAAACTAACCAAAGTCGTTGTTAGTCGACACGGAAATAATGTGCCGATTAAACAGGGTAGTGGCCGTTCGGGTGATCAATTTGGAGGTCTGATGGTAGAACTCATTTCGTCAGATACTCGTAATGTCCGAAATAAAGCACTCATTCGTGCTTGGCAAAACAATATTCACTATCCACCCGGTTTGGAAAGTTTAATTATTACAGAAAGACGTGGAGGTCCTCCTGGAGGCGATCTTGAAATTCGTTTAATGGGTAATAGCACTGAACAGTTGAAAGCCGCTGCCTTAGAATTGACAGAACAACTTAAAACTTTTGAGGGTGTGTCAGGTGTACAAGATGATATGCCTTATGGGCGGGAAGAATGGATATATTCCCTGACACCTTTGGGAGAATCTTTAGGTTTAACTATTGATGCAGTGGGTGGGCAATTACGGGCCGCTTTTGATGGTTATTTGACCCAAATTTTCCAGGATGGTAATGACGAAATAGAAGTGCGTGTATTACTGCCAGACGCAGAACGAGATAATTTAGCGACTCTGGAAAATTTCAATTTGCAATTAGCCAATGGTGAAAGCATCCCTTTTTCAAGTGCCGTTGAAGTAGAAACACGGCGAGGGTTTGAAGCCTTGCGTCATTTTCAAGGTCGTTTGGCCGCACAAGTCTCTGGAGATGTTGATAATACGATTAATAACAACAACAACATTATTGAAGAACTTAAAAAGGAATTTTTACCCGATTTAGCCAGTCGTTATAGTTTAGAATATTCACTGGAAGGGAGAGCCGCTGAACAGGCAGAAACGTTGACAGATATGAAGCGGGGACTCGTTTTAGCCGTTGCCATGATGTATATCATTTTAGCCTGGCAATTTGCTTCTTACGGTTGGCCACTGGTTGTGATGGCTATTATCCCTTTTGGACTTGTGGGTGCCATTTCTGGCCATTGGTTGATGGGAATGGATTTAACGATTTTATCGCTATTTGGATTTTTTGGTTTATCTGGGATTGTTGTCAATGACTCAATTGTATTGGTCACCTTTTACCGAGATTTAAGGGAAGAAGGGATGCCTGTATTTGAAGCCTTGGTTGAAGCCTCATGTCAACGTTTGAGAGCTGTTTTATTGACTTCACTCACTACTATTTTGGGATTAACCCCTTTATTATTTGAAACCTCATTGCAAGCCCAGTTTTTAATTCCTATGGCAACTTCTATTTCGTTCGGACTGATTTTCTCGACTTTCTTAGTATTACTAGCTGTGCCTGCACTGCTTTCATTTTATGAGAGTGTCATGGTAAGAAAGGGTAGTAAATCTTAACTCGGACGTAGCCACGACAACGCACTCGCGGGCCAAAATTTATAATCTTGGCCCGAACGTTTTGGCAAATTTTAAAGTCTGCTAAAACGTTCGGGTGCAGGTTACAAACCAAAGGTATCTACACAAGGTCAAAAATAGTATATAGTCATTGAAAAGTCGTCAAATACAGATTTTTTAGGTAATTGGTTTATAATATATTTATGGCAAGCAATGACGAACTGACACACGAAGAACAACAGCGTCTCAAAGCTAGGCACGGT